>DMCD01000039.1 GCA_003445895.1 Lachnoclostridium sp.
TTCTGGTGTCGGAAGAAGGCAGCAACATCAGTAATCCACCTTCATCATGCAAAGTCCCTGGGGCGGCGCCGTGGGCCCGGCCAGTCTCCGCTCCATGCCGGCGAGGATCTTCTCCATCTCCTCCGGCTCCATGCGGCCGAATCCGGCCTCCAGCAGGGTTCCGGTCATTATGCGCACCATATGCTGCAGAAACCCATTGCCGTGGAAATACAGCCGGATATAGGGACCGTTCTGCTTAATCTCAATATCATAGATTACGCGCACCGTGGACTTTTTCATCTTCGGGTTGCCGCAGAAGCTCTTAAAGTCATGCATGCCCACCAGATACTCCGCGGCCTTCCGCATCCGCTCTATGTCCGGCTTTTCCTCCAGCACGGTCACATATTTCCGGTCAAAGATCGGCTTCCCGTCCCCGTACCAGCAGGTATAGCAGTAGGTCTTGCCCTTAGCCTTGAACCGGCTGTGAAACCGGTCGGCGCATATCCGCACATCCGATACGCCGATGTCCTCCGGCAGATACCGGTTCAGATAGGCGAGGATCTCGTCCTCCGTCATCTCCGTGTCCAGAAGTACATTGGCCGTCATCTCTCTAGCATGGACGCCGGCGTCGGTCCGGCCGGCCCCGATAACCGTAACCGGCGTATTCTCCGGCAGTCCTGTCATACGGGTCAGTACCGTCTCCAGCTTCCCCTGTATGGTCATGTCCGTGTTGGGCTGATGCTCCCAGCCGTAATACCTGGTGCCGTCATAGCCCAGGGTCATCTTATAATTTCTCTTCATTGTTTTACTTTTTCTTCTTTGCGCAGGCCTTCTCCAGCTCCTCCACCGCAATCCGGAGGGCTTTTATGCGCGCGTACTTCTTGTCCACCGATTCCAGAATATGCCAGGGTGCAAAAGCCGTGCTGGTCTTCTGGATCATCTCATTGACAGCCGTTTCGTACTGGTCCCATTTCTCCCGGTTTCTCCAGTCCTCTTCCGTGATCTTCCACTGCTTCTCCGGCGTGTTCTGACGCTCCGTGAACCGGGCCAGCTGCGTTTCGCTGTCAATCTGCACCCAGAACTTCAGAATAACCGCGCCCCAGCCGGTAAGCTCCTTCTCAAACTCATTGATCTCATTGTAGGCCCTCTGCCAGTCATTCTCCGAGCAGAAGCCCTCCAGCCGTTCCACCATCACCCGTCCGTACCAGGTCCGGTCAAAGATGGCGATATGCCCGGTCTTCGGCAGCCGGTTCCAGAAACGCCACAGATAGAACCGGGCCTTTTCGTGGGGTTCCGGGCTGGCGATCGGATGCACCGTATACCCTCTCGGGTCCAGGGCCGCAGTGATTCTCTTGATGTTGCCTCCCTTTCCGGCGGCATCCCAGCCCTCGTAGGCGATGATGACCGGAATCTTTCTGCGGTACAGCTCGTAGTGGAGCTCCAGCAGCTTTTTCTGCAGCCGTTTGAGCTCTGTGTCATATTCTTCCTCGGTAATCGTCTTGTCCGCCAGGGAAATCTCGGATAACAGCGGCGTTCTGTGCATCGGAAAGATATTCTGTCTTATCGGTACGGCAAGAGCCTGGTTTTTCAGGGCCGTGTCAATTCCCTGATTCAGGAATTCCAGCACCTGCAGCTCCGCGAATTTTTCATCTTCTGCGTCGATGATGTACCAGGGCGCGTTGGATCGGTTGGTGTCCTTCAGATAGCCGTCATAGACGTCCAGGCACCGGTCGTAATTCTTATTCTCCCAGAGGTCGTCCTCATCGACCCGCCAGCTGGTGTTCTTGTCGGAAAGCAGCCCTTTCAGCCGTTTCTTCTGCTCCTTCTTCGTGATCTGGAAGAAGAACTTCATGATCAGATAGCCGTTGTCCGTCAGCTGCCGTTCCGTGGTATTGATGCTCTCAATCCGGTGTTCATAATCTTCCTTCGACAGTTCCCCGCTGTAGAAACCGTTGGTTACTTCTTCCATCCAGCAGGTGTCAAAAAACCGGAACTTTCCGGCTTCCGGGATCTCAACCAGATACCGGTAAAGGAAGGGATATCTGCGGGTGTCGCTGCTCGGTTTATCCATCTTGGCCACCTGGAAAAACCTGGGATCAATGTTTTTGATGACTTTTCCCAGAATCAGCCCTTTGCCGGCGGCACTCCAGCCCTCAAAGACAACCATGACGGGCAGTTTTTTGTCCTTGATCTTCATCTGGTTGGCAAAGAGCTTATCCCGCTCCGCCGAAAGCTTTGCTTTCAGTTCTTCCTTCTCCGGCCTGACCGGAGCCACATACTCTTTCAGCATAATCATTTCCTCCCCTCATTTTTACTTCCGTTCTCAGTGTACCTCTCCGGTGACACTCTGCCAGATTGCCCAGAGCCTGGGGATGGTAAAGTCCTGTCCCAGGTACCGGAGATAATGGAAGGCTGCCAGCTCTTCCGTATAATCCGACAGCATGTACACCGCATTAAACATGCTCATATGCGATACCACCGGCAGGAACCTGTAATCCGAAACACGGGTTACGGGTGCGCCGTTTTCTTCTGTTTTCTGTATCGTCACGCAGGCCAGGCCGCCCAGCATGCTCTCCGTCCTGACCTGTTCGGAGATAAAGTTTCCGCATGACCAGAATACCACGCCGTGATTGCCCGAAGGCGTCACTACCTCCTGGAAGGGCTCTATCACATGTGGATGGGCACAGATCACCACATCCGCGCCGCAGTCAACAAGCGTCTGCACATAGGACATCTGGAATGCCGTGGGCTGCATGTGATACTCTTCCCCGATGTGGAGAAAGCAGATGGTGATATCCGCCAGATTCTCCGCCGCGCGGACATCGCCCAGGAATTTGTCCCGGTTTCCCAGCAGATCCACCAT
>DMCD01000224.1 GCA_003445895.1 Lachnoclostridium sp.
CGATTTTTACCATCTGATACTTCGATGCTAAACGATAGAAAAAGCCGCGTCAAGCAAAGTTATTTTCTTAACTTTCACGATATTTTCTTAACTAGCACGTTAATTTATCTACCTGACAGATTTGTCTAACTTTTAACACAATCAGCAGATTTCCTTGTTTCCGGCGAAATCATCGGATACAATGATTGTATATATTAGTATTTTTAATGTTATATTATTTTTAAATTAGATTTTGTATTAAAAGGAGTCCCATGAAAGCCTCTTCCGATCATTATGAAATTTTTCTTAAAGTGGCGGAAACCGGCAGTATTACCACCGCAGCAGACATGCTGGGCTACACCCAGGGCGGCGTAAGCCATGCCATCGCGTCTCTGGAGCAGGAACTCTCCGTCACTCTCTTTACCCGCAAAAAAAACGGGGCCGTTCTCACCCATGAGGGTGAAAAGCTTCTCCCCGTTATCCGTGACCTGGTCAGCAGGCACCACCATCTTATGCAGACCGCTAACTCCCTGAATACAAAAATCTCCGGGCGCCTCCGCATCGGCACCTTCACCAGCATCAACTGTGTCTGGATGCCCCGCATCATCCGCCTCTTCAATGCAAAGTATCCAGATGTCTTACTGGAGATCCATGACGGCGCCTATTCCGAGATCTCCCGTATGATCCACGAAGGGAGCGTGGACTGCGGTTTTCTCACCGCTCCCGCTCCCGATTCGCTTCGCTTTTATCCCATTTACCGGGATCCTCTCTACGCTGTCCTGCCGCCGGGACATCCCTATGCGGCAAGGGATTCCGTGACCTTTGAGGAGATTGCCACCCAGCCGGTCATACTTCAGCGCCGGGTCAATGACAACGAAGTCATCCCCCTGTTCCGGAAAAACCGGATCACCCCGAAGATCCGCATGACCCTCCGGGACAATATCTCCGTCCTCTCCTTCATCGCCTCCGGCTACGGCGTGGGCATCATGCCTGAGCTGATGCTTAAGGCCGCCGGTTCCGGTCTGGACCGGCGTCCCTTTGACCCGCCTCTTTACCGGGAAATCGGCCTTGCTATGCTCCCATCCCGGAAGGACTGGCCCATCATCCGGGCCTTCCTGCAGTTTCTGGAAGTGCAGGCCTGATCCCGTTTCATCTGTATTCCGCCAAAGCTGCCGGTTTATTACTGCTTTTCGATATAGTTGCCGGCAGCCTCATCCCAGACATAATAATGCTCCTCCACCAGCTCTACGGCGTGCCCCCGGATCTCATAAATGACTTCCGCGTAGGCATCGGCAGCGTCACGCTCCGTTCCGTAGATGCGCCCGGTCTCCGGATCCGCATACGGATCCGGAATCTCGGGATAGCCTTCCAACCGTACAAAGCCCTTTCCTTCCCGGAGATAGCAGTCCTGATACATGGTTCCGTGGGCCCCGACAGCTCCGCGGAAAACCACCAGATCCATGAGGCCGTCCCCGTTCACATCCTCTTCCCAGACCACATCCGCTGCAGACGGGAAATAGATGGAATCCTCATAAACCTCTGTTCTGAATTCTCCCTTTACGCCGTCATCCCCTTCCACCGTCACATTCCAGACATAGCGTACCGGTTCCTCTTCCGTCGGAAGGATCGGCACCGTCGGGCGGGTGGTTACCGTATAGGTATTCACCACCTCTGCCCCTCCGTCATCGAGCCAGGTCACATTCCAGTCCTCCGGATAAATTCCCATCTCCCGGAGTCCTTCCTCTGTAACCTTCATGTACCAGTTGTGGAGTCCCACGTCATAGAAGGCATATTCATCCACCCGGCTGATATAGATGCCGCAGAGATTCGAGCCGTCTTTCTTATTAATTAAGAGCTCCGGCCAGTGGATAAAGGAACGGAACTCCGCTGTCACCAGCGAGGCCTCTCCCTCGCCGTTCCAGTAATCGGTCGGCTCCCCGTCCTTTGTCTCGAAGATAAAGCTCTTATCCCCGTCCACCTTCAGCATCACCTGGTAAAAGCTGCCGTTCTCCATGTAATCCGTATACCAGATGCCCTGCAGATTCTCCATCGTCACCGTGTCATAGAGATACTGTTCCGAGATGTCCTCTGTCTCTTCCCGCTTCCATTCGCAGAGGAAACCTCCATCATAGAAGGCCCCCTCCTTCACCCAGCGGATGTAGATGGTGCAGAGATTTCCCTCTGCATCATCGATGCGGAAGGCCGGGCAGACATGGCGCGCGGACCGGTCCTCGATGGAAAAATAGCCCTCACCATTCCAGACGCCCTTTTTCACGCCGTCCTGGAAGGTCTCGATGCGGGCCGTATCTCCGTTTACCGTGAGAACCTCCTCAAACTCCACGCCGCCTTCCTTATAGCGGTTCACCCATCTTCCCTGCAGATTCTCCGCCGTCACACTCTCGTAGGGCTTCGCCGGCGGCATGTCCGCGTAAGGGACATAGGGAAGATAGCCTGCATTCGGCATCACCTGGTTTTTATATGCTTCATCGCAGCTGCGGTAGAGATCCGCGCACCAGGCGTCAAAATCAAAGCCGTTCTCTGCGGCGGCATTTCCCGTTTCCATATTCTCCGTGCCTTTTCCGGCATCCACAGACTGCCCGGCCTCGCTTTCCGCTGTGCTCTCCTTTGCCGCGCTCTCTGCCTCCTGTTCCCTGCTCTCTCCGGCCTGTGCCGCGTTATCCGCTGCTTCTGCGGCACTTTCCGCGGCCGGTGCTGTCTTTTCGGCGGTGGCCGGCGCCCCGCTGCCGCAGCCATTTGCCAGAAGCATCAGCACAGTCATCCCCAGAACTGCAAATCCTTTTCTCTTCATGCCGAACCTCCTTTCCTTCTGTCCTGATTATAAAGAGAAACGGGAAAAAATGCGTCATACCAATGATGTATTCTTTCCCGCTTTTTTCTTTTTCTCTGTGGAAATCTCCCTGTATTCCGCCGGAAACCTTCCCCTGTGTTCAGATGGAGATTTCCCCCTCGCAGATTTCCTTCATATTGCCGGCAATGATGTCGAGCGCCTGGTACATATTCTGCCGCATTTCTTCCGATAAGCCTTCCCCTGCTGCCTGCAGCGCCGCTGTGGCCTTCTGCCGGATCTCCGCCGCAAGGGCCTTCCCCTCCTCCGTCAGCCGGATGGGAGCCCGATAGCGGCTTCCATTATAGGGTTCTGCAATTCCCCGCTCCTGCAGCACTGCCACAGCCCGGGAGATATCCGCCTTGTCCCGCTGGGTCATCTCCGCCAGCTGGGCCGCCGTGAGTTCCTCTTCCGCATCCGCCAGCGTCACCAGGTAAAGGGCGTAGGCTCCCTTCAGTCCGTGTTTCCGCATCTCTTCTGTCGCGATCTTGTTCCAGTAGCGGGTAATAGCAAAAACAGATAATGTAAAACGCTCAAACCGCTCGATCATGATGCCCCTCTTTTCATTCTGCTTCCGCGTCCTGATTTGTTCTGAAAAATGCCGCCGCCACAGCTCCCGGTCCCGCATGGGTTCCCACGACACTGCAGATCTGGGCATATTCCAGATTCTCCACATGGCCCTCCCAGAGCTTTCTGCTGTCATGAATGTAATTCTGCAGGAGTTCATCCGAAGTTCCCGCATATCCCAGAAGAATCGGCAGGCTGTAATCCACGCCGTTCTTTTCCGCCAGCTCCACCAGCAGATTGTTGGCCTTCTTTGCGCCCCGGGCTTTGCCGAGAATAAGGATCTCTCCCTCCTTCACCGTAATTACCGGCTTGATATTCAGGATTCCTCCGGCCAGGGCGGCTGTCTTCGAGATCCGGCCTCCCCGCTTCAGATATTCCAGCGTATCCAGCATGGCGATAAGGCAGATATCCTCCCGCTTCTTCTCCAGCTTCTGTACCAGTTCTTCCCGTGTTATTCCCCGGGATATCAGCTGAAGCGCGTACTCCGCGAGAATTCCGGTTCCCACCGCCACGTTCCGGCTGTCGACGACGCTTATCTCCGGGTAATCCGCCGCGGCAATCGCGGCACTCTGGCAGGTTCCCGACAGGGCGGAAGCGACCGAGATAAATACGCCCTCGTCCCCTGCCTCATGGATCCTCTGAAATACCTCTGCAAATGCCTCCGGCGAAGGCTGGCTGGTTTTCGGAAGAATCTGCCCAGCCTCCATCTTCCGGTAGAAGTCACCCCGGCTTAAATCAATCCCGTCCAGATACTCCTCGTCGCCGAAGGAGACCGTAAGCGGCACAACCTCCACCTGATGCAGCACCCGTTCCGGGATATCCGTAGTTGAATCGATAATGATCCTTATGCTCATATTTTAACACTCCTTCTGGAAAAGTACAAATCCCCTGTTCAATAAAAGTTGACAGATCAACGTGCAGATTCTATCACCATTTTGTTGATCTGTCAACTTTCTTGTCTGCCCCGACGGCTTCTTCTGAAGTCGCGGGGAGCCGCGAGGGGCTCCTCCGACCGAAGGCCGGGGCAGAATCGAATATCTTCTGCAGGGAAAACAAATTCCTTCTTTTCACTTTCCAGAATTATGTTATAATAATACCGCTTCATTTCTGGCTATGTATAATTATCCGCTTTTGCGGACCCACACATAAGGAGGTACTATGGCAGACAACAGACGTCCTGACAACATGGAGCGCATCACCACGCCGGCACTGGCCCAGGCATTCATCGATGAGCAGGTGGCGGCCATCCGCGAGCAGGTAGGTGACAAGAAGGTTCTCCTCGCCCTGTCCGGCGGTGTAGACTCCTCCGTTACCGCTGCCCTTCTCATCAAGGCCATCGGCAAGCAGCTGGTATGTGTACACGTAAACCACGGCCTTCTCCGCAAGGGAGAGCCGGAACAGGTCATCCAGGTGTTCCGCAACGAATGGGATGCAAATCTCATCTATGTCGACGCCACCGACCGCTTCCTGGATAAGCTGGCCGGTGTAACCGATCCCGAAACCAAGAGAAAGATTATCGGCGGCGAATTTATCGAGGTATTTGCCGAAGAAGCAAGAAAACTGGACGGTGTGGAATTCCTGGCACAGGGAACCATCTGGCCGGACATTCTGGAGAGCGAGGCCGGAATCAA
>DMCD01000146.1 GCA_003445895.1 Lachnoclostridium sp.
GAAAGCCGTCGATTTCGGTAAGCCCACGGGCGATGGCACCGAACATCACGCTTCGGTGGGAAATGGATTTGTCGCCGGGGATGGCCAGCTCTCCCCGCAGGGGAGAGGCGTGGGCAATTTTCATGGTATCTGACATGATTCGGGTATCCTTTTTGAGATTCTATCTGTTTTTACGCTGTGGAAATCAGGTTGTGCCTATGCGTTTTTTCTCCGACTGCACGGAGAGCCGGAAGTTATAGTCCTCCAGCCGTTTTACGGCATGGTCCATGCTCTTTTTATCGTAAAAGCTGATGCGCAGCGCGTATTCATCCATATCGCGGGCATTGTTGATGCCGATGTTCCGGATGTTGATGGCGGAAGCGGCGAGGATGGAAGAAATGATGGCGATGGCGCCGGGTTCGTCCTTTACGTCCACAAAGAAGGAGTAGGACGGGGTGAGAGAGCCCTTCCTGGTGCTGGCAAAGCTGTTCCGGTAATCCCGGGATTTGGTGAAAAGGTCATAGACTGCGCCTTCGGTGCCATTGTCCAGGTCCTTCCGGATGGCTGCAAGGGAGTCCATATAGAGGTCCAGCATCTCCATGATGGGGCCCCGGTTGGTCATGCAGATCTGCTCCCACATGACGGGGGAGGAGGAGGCAATGCGGGTGATATCCTTGAAACCGCCCGCGGCCATCCGCTTCATGTGCTGCCCCTCATCGTCATTATCATGGACAAGATTCACGAGGGCGGCAGCGATGAGATGGGGCAGATGGCTGATGGCTGCGACGATCCGGTCATGGTCCTGCGGGTTGATCAGAAGGGGAATCGCCCCGAGATGACCTGCGATCTCCACGATGCGGTCCACCGATTCCGTGGGAACTTCGCTGGTGGGCGTGATGATGTAGTAGGCATTTTCCAGCAGGTGGTCCGTGGAATACTCATAGCCGGATTTCTCCGAACCGGCCATGGGATGGCCTCCGACAAAACAGGACTCCATGCCGAGGGCGCGGACCGTTTCGTGGATGGCCGATTTGGTGCTTCCCACATCGGAGACGACCGCGCCTTCCTTCAGGAAGGGGCGGATCTTCTGCAGGTATTCCGAGATATATTCGACAGGAGTGCAGAGAAGGATGACATCGCATTCCGAAAGACGTTCGTCGACATCGTCCAGGATTTCATCCACAATTCTGTCTCTGCGGGCCTGCTCCAGTTTGCTTCTGGTACGCATGTATGCGAGGATCCGGAAGGCCGGATCGGAGCGCTTCAGGCCCCGGGCGATGGATCCGCCGATCAGTCCGAATCCGATAAATCCGATGGTAAATGCTTTCATAAGGATCTCCTCCTTTTTGTTCGTGTCCCATTTTAATGCGTTCCGGGGACGGTGTCAACGATTTTATGCTTTAAACCATTAAATATAAAAAGTTGTGGCATTACGCTGTATTTTCGGCCTGTATGAGGGAATGGTTGTGACACTTTTACCCTAAAGTGCTTGAATTGATCATTGTTTTATCGTAAAATATGAACAGCGGTTTACTAAAACCTACAGGAGGAAGTCAAATGAATGTTTACAGCACACAACAGATTCGTAATGTGATCCTGCTTGGCCACGGCGGCGCAGGCAAGACAACGGTAGCTGAAGCACTGGCACATGTTACCGGCATCACCAAGAGACTTGGAAGCGTTCCGGAAGGGAATACGATCAGCGATTATGATAAAGAAGAAATCAAGAGACAGTTTTCCATTTCGACTTCCGTGATCCCGCTGGAGTTCAAGGGTGAAAACGGAGCTCTTAAAATTAATATCCTGGATACTCCGGGTTATTTTGATTTTGTCGGCGAAGTGGAAGAGGCAGCCAGCGTAGCAGATGCAGCCGTTATCGTCGTAAACTGCAAGGCAGGCATCCAGCCGGGTACCATCAAGGCATGGGATATGTGCGAGGAGTACAACCTTCCGCGCGTGATCTTCGTGACCAACATGGATGATAACCAGGCCAGCTTCCGTGAGCTCCTTCTCAAGCTGGAGAAGCAGTTCGGAAGAAAGATCGCTCCGTTCCAGGTTCCGATCCGTGAGAACGAGCAGTTCGTCGGCTTCGCCAACGTCGTAAAGATGAAGGGCCGCCGCTTCACCAAGCTCTCTGATTATGAAGAGTGCGAGATTCCGGATTATGTCATGAAGAACCTGTCCATCGCGAGAGACGCTCTGATCGAGGCTGTTGCGGAGACAGATGAGGCATATATGGAGCGCTACTTCGCAGGTGAGGAATTCACCACCGAAGAGATTCAGGCAGCACTTCGCCAGTTCGTATGCACCGGCGAGATGGTTCCGGTTATCATGGGTTCCGGCGTGAACTGCCAGGGATTCAATTTCCTGCTTCATGTCATCGATCGTTACCTGCCGGGTCCGGATCACTTCGAGTGCGTCGGTAAGGATCTCTCCACCGGTGAGATGTTCTCCGCGAAGTTCAATGAAGAAGCTTCCAGAACCGTGAAGGTATGGAAGACCGTTGTGGACCCGTTCATCGGCCGCTACTCCCTGCTGAAGGTTGTAACCGGTACGCTGAAGCCGGATACCACCATCTACAACGTTACCAAGGATGCCGAGGAGAAGATCCAGAAGCTGTATGTGCTCCGCGGTAAGGAAGCCATCGAGGTTCCGGAGCTTCGTGCCGGCGATATCGGCGCTCTGGCAAAGCTGTCTGTGACCGAGACCGGCGATACCATGGCTGTACGGAATGCTCCGGTACAGTATGACCCGCCGAAGATCTCCACACCGTACACCTACATGGCATATGCTGCAAAGACCAAGGGCGATGAGGATAAGATTTCCAACGCTCTGAGCCGTCTGATGGAAGAGGATCTGACCCTGAAGGTGGTCAATGATACCGAGAACCGTCAGTCACTGCTTTACGGCATCGGCGATCAGCAGCTGGAGGTTGTTGTCAGCAAGCTGAAAGAGAGATATAAGGTTGAAGTCGAACTGAGCAAGCCGAAGTTCGCATTCCGTGAGACCATCCGCAAGAAGGTGGAGAAGCCCGGAAGATATAAGAAGCAGTCCGGCGGCCACGGCCAGTTCGGTGATGTCAAGATGGAGTTCTCCCCGTCCGGCGATCTCGAGACACCTTATGTATTCGAAGAGCAGGTATTCGGCGGCGCCGTTCCGAAGAACTACTTCCCGGCAGTTGAGAAGGGTATCGCTGAGTGCGTACAGAAGGGCCCCCTGGCCGGTTATCCGGTAGTCGGCTTAAAGGCAGTGCTTCTCGACGGTTCCTACCATCCGGTAGACTCCTCCGAGCTTGCATTCAAGATGGCTGCAACCCTGGCATTCAAGGCTGCCTTCATGGAGGCAAATCCGGTTCTCCTTGAGCCCATCGCATCCCTGAAGGTTAAGGCTCCGGATCAGTTCACCGGCGATATCATGGGTGACCTGAACCGCAGAAGAGGCCGCGTGCTCGGTATGGAATCCGACCACAAGGGCGGCACCACTGTTTCCGCGGATATTCCGATCTCCGAGCTGTTCGGATACGGAACGGACCTCCGCGCCATGACCGGCGGTCTCGGCGTGTTCGAGTATAAGTTTGACCGTTATGAGCAGGCACCGGGCGACATCCAGAAGAAGGAAGTCGAGGCTCGTGCAGCGGAGATGGAGGATTAATCTGCTCTCTGCAGAAATCATCCGTTTCGGACAATTGCATAGAATATCTTTTCCCGCAGAACCTTCGGGTTCTGCGGGAATTTTGTTTATGTGCGGAAAAAAGAAGGGATCTGTTTGATAAATAAAAGTAAAAAATCTTTATGAGTCTGAAACATTAAGATGATTCCGAACAAAAGTCTGATATAACATAGAATCATGATACTGCTAGTATAATTGCACATTTTTTTGCAACTTCTTAACAGCTGGTTCATGTTGATATGAAGAGAAACTATATATAGAAATCGATTTCGACACATTTTGTTCTTACATTGGACATAGATTCGTGCTATAATTTAAAGGAATAAAGAAAGGAAGTATAAAATGATGCAGAAAGGAGATTTTGTAGTT
>DMCD01000239.1:0-2243 GCA_003445895.1 Lachnoclostridium sp.
GAGATGACGGCGTTGGTTCCCTTCGTGATATAGAAGATGCCGTTCTCTGCCCGGGCACAGTCGGTGAAATCTGCGAACTTATCGACGTCCCGGCCGGACTGGAAGCCGAAGTGCTTAAAGAGGTCAAAATCAGCCTTCTCGCTGATGATGGAGACATTGAATTTCCCGGTCTCCAGCACCATGTCGTGGGTATAGTTTGCCTTGTTCACCGCGATGCTGATGCGGTTCGGCTCGGAAGTCACCTGAATGGCGGTGTTGGTAATGCAGCCGTTATCCTTCTCTCCCCGCTTCGCGGTCAGGACGAACAGGCCGTAGGACAGCTTGTACATCGCTTTCATATCCATGGAAAACACTCCTTTCTGTTCTGTGGTATACTATTATTATATTAAAAAGTAAACCGCCGATCCACAATAGAATGTCGGTTTACAGAGAAAGAAACTGATACATCCGGGAGAGAAGATTGATGCAGGATATGATACATCTCAGACCCCACCACCTGCTGTGTCTGCAGGCGTTCCGGGGAAAGGGCTACAGTGAGAGTTTTGTAGAGAAGATGACGGCAGTGCATGCCATGCTCCGGGAGAATCCGAAGCTGGAAATCCGCCTGGCAGAAGGGGCAGACGATCTGTGCGCGGCCTGTCCGAACCTGGAGGATGGCGTGTGCACCTCCGGAAAACCCCCGGTGTTTGACCAGAATGTGCTGAAAGAGCTGGAAAACAGAGGGATCCGCGAAAGCGTGCTTTCAGGGCTTCCCGGGGAACTCAGCCTTACCGAAGAACTGGTGAGAGGATGCTGTCCGGACTGCCAGTGGCAGGAGATCTGCCTTGCGGTCTGCCGGGAAAAGGACGGGCAGCGGGAGTAAAGCGGAAGAATCACAGGCAGCAGACAGAAGCAGCAGAAGGGAACGGACAGAGACGGGAGGTGTCATCCTTGAAAGTCTATGCCATTTACCAGAAGGGCTTAGGAAAGATAGCCAGAGAGTATATCGATACCCGGGACGGGCTGATCGCCGGAAGATATATGTATATTCCCGAGAATACCCTGCCGGTGGTGATCGGCAGGTTCGGGGACTACTGTACCTTTGTCGACGAAGCCGAGAAAAAGAAGGGCTTTGTGGGCTTTAAGACCTGCAGAGAGGATGAGGCGCCCCTGTCGCGGGAAGAGATGTATCCGAAGAATGCAGAAGCATTTGCCATGGGATGGATAAGCCCCCAGGGGGACACCTACGCCTGCGGATACGCGGCCCATATCTACTGCGCCGATGCGATCTGCCGGGACCTGGGATATGACTGCCGGAACGGACAGCGGACCCTGGAGAAGCTGGGCTGGGCGGAGATCACCAAGAACCTGCACGAAAAGGGCGCGCCCATGGTCCATGTGGGCGGCGGGGAAGGCACCCTCACCGAGGCCCAGATTGCCTGCCTGGAGAAGCTGGGAATTGACGGATATCCGGAGATCCGGATGCAGATTGAACGGGCCAGAAAATAATCGGAAAATCCTGAAAAAAATGTTGACACCGGGAATTAGTTGTGTATAATTAAATTGTAAACAATCTAAACAGCACAGACCCCTGATACTCAATCTGCAAAGAGGAGGATTTGACGATGGCTGAGATTTATAAATTCCAGGCGGAAGACCGCGAAGACGTGATGGTAGAGATGAAGGAGTATGAGGGCAAGGTGCTCCTGATTGTGAACACAGCGACCGGCTGCGGCTTTACTCCCCAGTATGAGGACCTGGAGAAGATGTACCGCGACTTTAAGGACAGAGGATTTGAGATTCTTGATTTCCCCTGCAACCAGTTCGGACACCAGGCGCCGGGTACTGCCGATGAGATCCATGAGTTCTGCACCGCCCGCTTCGACATGACCTTCCGTCAGTTCGCGAAGATCGATGTCAACGGCGAGAAGGCCCTTCCGCTGTTTGATTATCTGAAGAGCTGCCAGGGATTTGCCGGCTTCGATATGAACAGCAAGCTGGGTCCCCTGCTGGATGAGATGATGCGGAAGGCAGACCCGGATTACGATAAGAAGAGCGATATCAAGTGGAATTTCACCAAGTTCCTGGTGAACCGGGAAGGCGAGGTTATCGCCCGCTTCGAGCCCACCGAGGATATGGCGAAGGTGAGAGCAGCCGTGGAGGCAGCTCTGTAAAAACATCTGGCAGACAGGCGGTCGGACCGGACAGAAGGATAGCAAGGAGAACATCATGGGGAAATATGACAGCCTGAAACTGGAAAATCA
>DMCD01000239.1:2383-4087 GCA_003445895.1 Lachnoclostridium sp.
ACCTACACCCAGTACATCGCGATGATGATCCTCTGGGACAAGGGAGAACTCAGCGTAAAGGAGCTGGGAAAGTGCCTTTACCTGGATTCCGGAACCCTCACGCCGCTTTTGAAGAAGCTGGAGCAGAAGGGCTATGTGGAGCGGCACCGGGGAACCGAGGATGAGCGGACCCTGCTGGTCCACGCAACGGACGAGGGCATGGCGCTCCGGGAGAGACTCCTGGAGGTTCCGGAAAAGGTGGGAGGATGCGTGGTTCTCACCCCGGAGGAAGCAAAGCAGCTTTACGGTCTGCTCTACAAGGTTCTGGGCGGACTGGATACTTGAAATATCATACACAGGAGGATAATATTATGGCAGCAACAGTTCTTACAACAGATAACTTTGAGGAAGAGGTTCTGAAGTCCGAGGTTCCGGTACTGGTGGACTTCTGGGCAACCTGGTGCGGTCCCTGCCAGGCCCTCTCTCCGATTGTGGAAGAGGTCGCCGGCGAGGTGGAAGGCGTAAAGGTCGGAAAGGTTGACGTGGATGACCAGGACAAGCTGGCCAGAAAGTATAAGATTTTCTCCATCCCGACCCTGCTGGTCTTCAAGAACGGCGAGGTAGCGCAGCGCTCTGTGGGTGCCGTGCCGAAGGAGAAGATTCTGGAGATGCTGAAGTAATTGCATCACACGAAGCTTTGAGATCATGAACAGACAGCACCGCGCAAGCAGCATATGAAAGAGTATCAATGTACAGCAGATATAGACGGGCTTCTTGCCTGGTATGACAAGGAACGTCGGATTCTCCCCTGGAGGGAGGACCCGACGCCTTACCATGTCTGGATTTCGGAGATTATGCTGCAGCAGACCCGGGTGGAGGCGGTGAAGGCCTACTATGCCCGGTTTCTGGCAGAGCTTCCCGATATCCCGGCCCTGGCGGAGGTGGAGGAGGACCGTCTCCTCAAGCTCTGGGAAGGGCTGGGCTACTACAGCCGGGCAAGGAACCTGAAGAAGGCTGCCCTGCAGGTGATGGAAGACTGCGGCGGAAGGATGCCGGCATCTTCCTCTGCGCTTCTTAAGCTTTCCGGCATCGGGCCTTATACCGCGGCCGCCATCGCATCCATAGCCTTTCACGAGCGGATTCCGGCCATCGACGGGAATCTGATGCGGATTTTTTCCAGAATGACGGGCTATGGGCAGGATGTGAAGACGGATGCGGCAAAAAAAGAGGCAAAGGACTGGTATCTCGGTTTCTTTCCGGAGGATCGGCCGGGAGATGCAAACCAGGCCCTGATGGACCTGGGGGCTATGGTGTGTGTTCCCAACGGGAAGCCGGCCTGCGGAAAGTGCCCCTGGGCGGAAGATTGCCTGGCACACCGGGACGGCCGGGAGACATCTCTTCCGGTGACCGCGCCGAAGAAGGCCCGGAAAATCCAGGAGAGAACCATCCTGCTTCTTCGCCGGGGCGAGCCCGGCAGGCGGGAATATGCCATCCGGAAGCGGCCGGACCGGGGGCTTCTGGCGGGACTTTACGAGTTCCCGGGGCTGGAAGAGACCCTGGGGGAGGAAGCAGTCCTTCGGCGCGTGCAGGAGATGGGCTATGTGCCCCTTGGTATTCACGCAGCCGGAGAGGCGAAGCATATATTCAGCCACATGGAGTGGCATATGAGAGGGTTTATCATAGACATCGCACCGCCCGCGGACCCGGAGGAGGATTCCCGGCCGG
>DMCD01000040.1 GCA_003445895.1 Lachnoclostridium sp.
CGCAGGAGGAAATAATGGAATACAGAAATCTGGTGACATTTCTGCGGGTGGCAGAATTGCAGAACTTCACAAAGGCTGCGAATCAGCTCGGATACGCACAGTCCACGGTGACTTTCCATATTCAGTCGCTGGAGGAGGAACTGGGCGTTACCCTGTTTGACCGCATCGGCAAGAAGGTCACTCTCACCAGTGCCGGTGAATATCTCGTTACCTATGCCAACGAGATGATGAAGATCCTGACAGAGATCCGCCAGCTGAACGACAGCGTGGACGTGATGTCCGGAAAGCTCCGGGTGGGCGTTGTAGAATCCGTCCTGGGAACCTTTATGCCGGACGCCGTGGTACAGTATAATCAGAAGTTTCCGAACGTAGAACTGGAAATCCAGTCTCATACCACCAGCACCCTGCTGGAGATGCTCCGTGCCAACGACCTGGATATCGCCGTTGTCATGGGCAAGCGCATCGTGGATCCGGATTTCAAGAGACCGCTCATCAAGAGAGCCGGCATCTCCTTTGTCACCAATCCGGACAACCCCATCCTGAAAAAAGAGGATCTGACCTTCACAGACATTGCCCAGGAGAAGCTGGTTCTCCCGGAGAAACAGAGCCTTTACCGCCGTGCGGTAGAGAATGCCGCCGCAGAGTACGACTGCGTTCTCTCTCCGACCGTACAGGTCAACAACACGGCCCTCATCATAAAGCTTCTTAAGAAAGGCATGGGCGTCTCCTATCTGCCCAACTACCTGATTAAGCCGGAGCTGGAATCCGGTGACCTGGTGGTCCTGAATCTGGAGAATGCCGTCAAGCAGGAGTATTACATCCAGGTTCTCTATCATATGAAGAAGTGGCTGACTCCGCAGATGAAGGAATTTGTAACTCTGATGTCGGAGCTGCTCAAAGGCGAAGAGGACGCCTGAACAATCAGATTTCCATAATCACAGCAGTATTTTACAGAGAACACTATGTCGCCGCAGCCGGAAATCCCCGTCGCTGCGGCGTTTTTCATGCCCGGGCGGATGCATTTTCCAGAGATATTATTAATCGAATCAGGCGATTGTTGCTATTTATACCATCCATTTTACAAATGGTTACAGCAGGTATATACTCTAGCCATAGACGAAAGACAGGTGCAGATAAGCACCATAATTATTACACAGATAGTAATTCTGTAGGAGGATGTACTATGAGCATGGAGTATTTGAAGACGAAACCTATCACTGTCATCGGCGGCGGCGCTGTAGGAAAGACCATCGCTGTCGACTGCAAGCTGGGCGTAGGCGACAGCCAGGAAGTCAGACTCTTTGACGCGATGCCCTTCGCAGCACAGACCCTGAAGAACCTCGAGAAGACCGGTCTTAACCTGGTCGGACCGCAGACCAACCGTGACGGCTTCTACCGCGGCGGCAAGGCATACCTTGATATGGTTACCAGCGATATGGCAAAGGCCGTTAAGGGCGCTGGCATCATCGTTGTAGCCATGGGCGCATACGGACATGAGCCGACCTTCAAGAACCTGGCTCCCCTCCTTGAGGATGGACAGGTTATCCACATCTTCACCGACAACTACGGAACCCTGCTGCTCAGAAAGATCATGCGCGAGATGGGTGTGAAGGCCGATGTTGTTATCGGTTCCTGGTCTTCTGCTCCTTACGGAACCCGCGTTAAGATGATGGGCAAGGTTATGTATCCGGAAGTAAGAGCTTCCTATCGTGCTATTACCCTCCGCGGCGCTTCCCTTCCGATGAAGGATTGGGATAAGTTCGTAGAGTCCAGCAAGTATCTTCCCTGCATGGACGCTGTTACCAACGGCGATGGCCCGGTAAAGGGAAATACCGTTCTGGATATCGGCTTCTCCAACATCAACCCGGTTATCCACGTTCCCGCTTCCCTTCTTGGTGTGTCCACCATGGAGAACTGGGGCGTAATCTTCGGTGGTTATGACCACAAGACCTATTCCATGTACAGCCACGGTCTGTGCCCGTCCATCTGCGAAGTACAGTATCAGTTCTATCAGGAAGAGATCAACATCGCAAAGGCTATCGGCGTAGATGTTCCGACTTATAAGTATGAGTCCTTCTTCTCCCGCCGCTCCATCCTGACCCAGGAGTACATGGGACTTGACGAGAATGGCAACGACAACGTTGTATTCCCGCTGAATGAGCCCACAGACCAGGGTAACGTTGGCCCGGATTCCATCCATCATCGTTATATCACCGAGGATGTTCCGGTTGGCTGCAAGATGTATCATGACCTGGGTGTTGCATACGGCGTGCAGACCCCGATTATCGATGCTATGATCACCATCGCAGGTGCTATGCACAAGAAGAGCTTCTTCGAGACCAGCAAGTACAGCCTTGCTTATGTCGGCATCGACAACATGTCCAAGGAAGAACTCCTTGCATATCTGAACGACGGCGTATATAACAAGTAATATCGGCATTAAATAGCTGTCATACAATATCATCCTTTACTTACGGGCCTACTGCCTGCCGGAATGGCAGGGGTAGGCCCGTTTCCGGTCCGGGAGGGGACCAGAATATGGCACAGATAAAGTATACGACGACTTATAAGTTAGAAGATTATGTTCTGAACACAAAGTGGGAAGATCTTCCCGCAGAAGTAAAGAGCCGCGCAGTTGACTGCGGTATCGATCTGATGATCGCCCTGATCCTCGGCAGTAAGGGCGAACAGTTCCAGTGCGGAAAGCGCCTGGTCAAAGAGTGGGTAAAGGACGGCAATCTGGAAATTCCGGGAAGCAAAGACCGCTTCAGCTTCATGGGCGCCGCTTTTGCCATGGGTCATGCATCCAACTCCTTCGACATCGATGACGGCCACAACATGATTAAGGGACACCCGGGCACATCCTTCGTCGCCGGCATTCTGGCCGCCGGCCTCGAAAAGGATATCTCCTATCGGGAATACCTGACCACTCTGGTTGTGGCCTACGATGTCGCAGTCCGCATCGGACTCTGCACCCAGGACTTCTATAATTTCCTGCACTCCACCGGAACCTACGGCGCCGTCGGCACGGCAGCCGG
>DMCD01000075.1 GCA_003445895.1 Lachnoclostridium sp.
AATGAAAGGAGTGATGACACCACACACATGGATACGAAACAGGAAAAGAGGATCGCGGTGCTGATCGATGCGGAGAATGTCTCCAGCAAGTACATCAAGCTGATTCTTGATGAGACCAGCAACTACGGCACGGCGACCTACAAGAGGCTGTATGGAGATTTCCAGATAGCCAGCGTGAAGACGTGGATGAAAAATATGCAGGAATATGCGATCACGCCGGTATTCCAGTATAACTACACCCATGGAAAGAATGCGTCTGATTCTGCACTGATCATTGACGCCATGGACATTCTCTATTCGGGAAATGTAGATGGTTTCTGCATCGTGACATCGGACAGTGATTTTACGAAGCTGGTACTGCGGCTTCGGGAATCCGGCATGACCGTCATCGGCATGGGCGAACAGAAGACACCCACGGCGCTGGTATCGGCCTGCGAGACGTTCAAATTCCTGGACATCCTCTACGATGAGGAGAACGGGAAGGCGCAGCGCAGCAGGAAGAAGAAAAACAGCCAGGCACAGGCAAATGCATCCGCAAACCAGAAGAAGAGCGCCCAGGAGGCGGAAGCGGCGGCTGCCGCGGAAGCAGAGGCTGCGGCTGCTCAGGAAGCGGAGGAAGAGAGCATTCGCAACATTCCGGATATGGCAGAGATGGAGAAGGAAGTGATCGCCATCATCGAAGCTGCGGCGGGAGACGACGGATGGGCCGACCTTTCGGTCCTCGGCGACAATCTGCCTAAGCGAGTTCCCGGCTTCGACCCCAGAAACTACGGATGTTCCAAGCTCAGGCTGTTTATCGAGAAGTTTGATTCCATTGAATCGAAACCTGCCCACAATCCCCACAATCCGCTGCTTTCGGTGATTTATGTCCGCGTAAAGCCTCAGGAAGAAGCGGAATCCGAGCCGGAGCCGGCAAAAAAGAGCCGGAGACGGGGCGGACGGAGAAAGAAAGGCGAAGGCGGCGAGAATGCCGGAACGATGGCGGTTCCATTTACCGTTGACCCGACAGGGGAGATCACGGAATCGGCCGGGGAGGCGAAGAAGTCCGCGGATGGCGGCATGAGCGCAGAAGAGAGCCTGTCCGACAGACTCCGGGGGATGGAAAAACCGGCGCAGGATGCGCCGGAGACAACAACCCTGGCACTGCCTCCGGAATTCTATGAGCACAGCGAAAGCTTTGCCGACGGGGAACCCCAGGACTTTTTCTCCGGATGGATGCGGAGACTGACCGGCAGCAAGAAAGAATAGCTCTGATTAAGGTAGAAAAAGATGACAGAAAAGGAACTGGCGCTGGAAGTCATCCGGCGCCTCGCGGAAGAATACCCCGATGCGGACTGCACCCTGGACTATGACGATGCATGGAAGCTCTTAGTCAGCGTGAGACTGGCAGCCCAGTGCACCGATGCGAGAGTCAATGTGGTGGTGCAGGACCTCTATAAGAAGTTCCCGGACGTGAATGCCCTGGCGGAGGCGGAGGTCTCCGAGATTGAGGAGATTGTTCACCCCTGCGGGCTGGGGCCCTCCAAGGCGCGGGATATCAGCGCCTGCATGAAGGTTCTGCGGGACAAATATGACGGACGGGTGCCGGATACCTTCGAGGAGCTCCTGGCGCTTCCGGGCGTCGGAAGAAAAAGCGCCAATCTGGTGATGGGAGACGTGTTCGGGAAGCCGGCCATCGTCACCGATACCCACTGCATCCGGCTCTGCAACCGCATCGGCCTGGTGCATGATCTGAAGGACCCGAAGAAGGTGGAGATGGCACTCTGGAAGATTGTGCCGCCTAAGGAAGGCAATCTCCTGTGTCACCGCTTCGTGGAACACGGAAGAGCCGTGTGCACCGCGAGAACTCATCCTTACTGTGACCGGTGCTGTCTTGCAGATATTTGTGAGAAAAACGGAGTGGACGGATGATGCAGCGGATCTGGCGGGGATTTTACTGGGCTCTGCGGTTTTTCTGGCCGCTGGTCTTCTACGACCTTCTTGCCGGGGCAGCAGGAAAAATCTTCGGAAGAGACTGCGTGTGGCTTGCTCTCTTCGGCGCTGCGCTCGCGGCGATTCCTGTCCTTTATGCCGTGTGGAGATACCGGCAGAACAGGGGAAGGCGGGCCGGCATCCGGGAGATTCTTACGGCATTTGCGGAGGGAATGGTCCTCGGCGTGATTCTGAACCTGCTGATGGCCGCCTGCGGCCTTGCCGAGTATTCGAGCAGCTATGAGAAGGCGGCGGAGTATATGTTCGCAATGCCGCTTGCGCTGCAGCTTCTGGGGATGTGCATTCTGGCACCCATTGCGGAAGAACTGCTGTTCCGGGGACTGGCCTACACGCAGCTCAGAGAAACCTGTCCCATGTGGGCGGCGGCCGTTCTCAGCGCCCTGTATTTCGGGGCGGCGCACGGGAATATCGCCCAGGGTATCTACGGATTCCTGGTGGGCCTCTGTCTTGCAAAAAGCTATGAAGATAAAGGACTTGCCGGGGCAGTTGCAATGCATATGGGGGCAAATACAGGCGCGGTGCTTCTTCAGCTTTTTTTCACCGCGTGAGAAAAAAATATGGCGGATGCGGGGGCATCCGCCGGAGTATAACCGGGAAAAGAGATCATTATGGCATATCGAATTGGAAATGAAATAGACAATATCGTTGACCTGATTATGCAGGACTATGCCCTGGATCGGGATGTGGATGAGATGGATATCTACAACATGCCGGACCGGGACGCAGTGGTGGATATCGTCAACAAGATGCTTCGCATCGTGTATCCGGGATACTACCGGGAGCACTCTTACCGCAGCTACAGCCCGAAACGGCAGCTGACCGTGCTGATCGAGGATGTCATGTTCAACCTGGAGAAGCAGATCGCGCTGGCACTCCACCACGATAAGAAGTTTGACCAGAAGACCGAGGAAGAGCTGGGGGAGATTGCCCAGGACATGGCAGTCCGCTTCTTCAGGCAGGTCCCCAGAATCCGTGAATTGCTGAACACGGATCTGCAGGCTACCTTCGACGGGGACCCTGCGGCGGACAGCAAGGAGGACATCGTCCTCTCCTACCCGGGCCTTTTAGCCATCACCATCAACCGCATTGCCCATGAGCTCTATATGCTGGAGGTGCCGCTGATCCCGAGAATGATGACAGAGTACGCCCATAGCGTCACGGGCATCGACATTCACCCGAAGGCCACCATCGGCCGGTACTTCTGCATCGACCACGGCACGGGCATCGTTGTCGGTTCCACCTCCGAGATCGGAGAGCACGTGAAGCTCTACCAGGGCGTTACCATCGGTGCTCTTTCCACCAAGCTGGGCCACAAGCTCCACGGGACCAAGCGCCATCCGACCCTGGAGGACCATGTCACCGTATATTCCGGTGCATCCATCCTGGGCGGAGAGACGGTCATCGGCCACGGCGCCGTGATCGGAGGCAACGCCTTCATCACATCCTCCGTGGGACCGGGCACCAGAGTCAGCGTCAAAAACCAGGAGCTGGAGTACCGGGGCGGCGACAAGGCCATACTCA
>DMCD01000069.1 GCA_003445895.1 Lachnoclostridium sp.
GCGCCGGCCTTCATGGTCGGGATAATGTAATCCTCCACGAACTCTTTCTTCAGGTCCAGAATATACAGTTTGGAAGCACCGGTCTTAATCGCCTTCTCCTCCAGCCCGTCCAGTTCCGCTCCCTGTCCTACGTCAGCAGAGCATGCGATAACCTCGCATCCATAGTTCTCCTTCAGCCACGGAATCAGGACCGAAGTGTCCAGACCGCCGGAATATGCCAGAACGATTTTATTGTATTTTTTTGCCATGATATGCTTCCTCCTCTAATATCGGTACTTCCATGCCCGAATGTTTCCCCGATTATATCGTGTTCCTCACAGAAATGCAACCATATTTTGAATTTTTATGCACTTTGTACCG
Organism: Lachnoclostridium sp.; assembly: GCA_003445895.1. Taxonomy (GTDB): domain Bacteria; phylum Bacillota; class Clostridia; order Lachnospirales; family Lachnospiraceae; genus Clostridium_R. The sequence goes on from DMCD01000069.1 coordinate 361, forward strand.
CTTTTTATGCATTTCTATGCATATTCCGTCATTGTTCTGCGGATCTTGGCAAGCATAACCTCTTTATCATCGGGAAGCCTGCCCAGAAGACGCACGATATTGGAATAATGAACCCCGAAGTAAATGCATTCCGGAAGGTCAATGGCAGAAAGAAGCGCCTCTTCCTCCTCCAGATACTCCAGGGGGCTGCACTCGGTGAATTCCCCCTCTTCCCTCATTCTGTACAGTTCGGAGGAAGCTTCCAGATGGGGGATCTCCTTAAAGACGAGGAAGGGTCCGGTCCGGTTGATAAGATCCGCCGTGGCCCGGGCATTCTCCAGCCGGAGCGGGGCTCCTGCGGAGCCGAGAATCACATTCAGACTGAACTCCATTCCGCAGGCCTTCATCCGCAGAAGCTGTTCCTGTGCCTCCGCGGTGGTATAGCCCTTGCCGAGAATCTTAAGGGCCTCGTTAAGGCCGCTCTCCAGTCCGATGTTCGGCTGGGTAAAGCCTGCCTCCCGGAGAAGCCGCAGGTCCCTGTCAGTTTTTTGCATAATATTCCGAATTGATGCATAACCCGTAATAATTCCGATATCCGGCAGGTACTCCCGGATAAGGTCCGCTATGGCCAGAAGCCGGTCCGTCCCCAGGGCGTAGGCGTCCCCATTTTCCAGGAATATGCGCCCTGCCGCCGGATTCTGTTCCCGGAATACCTCCAGCTGCTCCCGTATGTCCTCCTCCGGCAGAACCCGGAAGGACTGGGTTTTATACATGCTGCAGAAGGTGCACTTATTCCAGGTACAGCCCTCCGTCACCTCCAGAAGGAGCGTTTCCGCCTCAAAGGGAGGCCGGTAAATCAGCCGCCGCCTCATGCCTGCCCTCTCCTTCCCGAAGGTTTCATCTTCCGTTCGGCCAGGATGGCCAGGACCAGCAGAATCACGACGGACACAAGGAATGTCACCGCGATAAGACCCGCGATGTCCGAGAAGAATTCCTCCGGCATAATGTCAATCATCCGGCTCTTCGTCACATCAAACATCCAGTTGCCCTGGCTGAAGAAAATCTCGTGGAATACCACAAAGTATTTCGAGAAGTTGGTGGAGATCAGGAGTCCCAGCGCCAGAGCTGCCAGGAGGATCACCCCGCATACCCGCACAAAGCCCCTGGAAAGCACATACACCCAGTCCCGGTGGGTGCCGCGGATAATATAGAAGGCAAGTCCCAGGCACAGGGCCGCCGCCGCAAACCGGAGACGGATGCAGAGGACAAACAGGACCCGCACGTCCGTCATGTGGGAAATCTCATCTTCGTTGTAGAATTCCTGCACTCTCCCGTCGATGGGCACCTCCACGATAAGGTTCTCCCGGTCGCCCCGGAGAAAGGACATGGTTTCCTTCATGACGGTGTTCAGGCCGTCCATATCCATCTCCTCCCCCCGCCAGACGCGGAGGTTCTCCAGCACATTGTACTTCCGGAATTCCTTCTCATAGAGTCCCGGCATCCAGTAGCAGACCGCCTCAAAGGAGGTGACAAACAGTATAAACAGCAGCGACAGGGCAAATCCCGCCGCGGCCAGCCGATAGCGCCATTGCGTCTTCATCTTTTCTTTTCCGTCTCCTCTTCCGGTTCCCCGATGACCAGACCGCTGACTCTGGCCTGGATGGCCAGCTCCGTCCGGTTCTGGAACCCGGTTTTCTGCAGCATGTGGGTCACATGGCTTTTCACCGTCGTCACATCGATAAACAGCTTCTCCGCGATGGCGCTGTTGGTCAGTCCCATGGTCATCTCCCGCAGGACCTCCAGCTCCTTGGGCGTAAATTCCACGCTCTTCGCATTGCCCAGGGTGAGTACCGGCGCACTGTCCGGATAGACCGACTCTCCCGCCATCGTCCGGTCCATGACCGTGAGGACCGGCTCCCGGCTGGCTTCTTTGTACCAGAAGCTCTCCACGCCGATCTCCCTCGCCCTCTTGATATAGGATACCTCCGGCATGGACGTCACGATGATGATCTTCGTCTTCGGGCTCACCTTTTTAATACGTTTTGCCGCCTCCAGGCCGCTCACCCCGTCCGCCATCACCACATCCATCAGCACCAGGTCGATAGGAAAGCGGGAACAGTAAATGTGTGCCACGGAGGCACTCTCCAGGGAATGCACCAGCCGGTACTTCTCCGAAGATTTCACGAACATCTCAAAAAGCTGCCTGGCCATGCTCTGGTCATCGGCAATCAGTACGCTGTATGCCATGCTATGCCTCCTCCCTGTCAAACCGGAGAGATAAGGTAAACTCCGGATCCCCGGAGACTTCCATCTTCGCCCCCTGGGACTCGGCCATCCTCCGGAGGTTCCCCAGCCCGCCGGTCTCCGGCACCGGATTTCCCGGCGGCGTGCCGTTGTTTTTCAGCGTAACCACCGTTTCCTCCGCCGTCTTCACCGTATGAATCCTCAGCTCATCGCCTCCCGCATGCCGCAGGGTGTTGGTGATGCACTCGTTGATGGCAGTCACCACGATGCGCTTCTGCCACGGCACCTCCGGCAGCTCGCCGCGGATCCACACGCCGATGCCCACATCCTCCGCCGCGCCCAGAACAGTACGGTACATATCGCTTCCGCCGATGCGGTTGTCTCTCCGGAGAAGCGCCATAATCTGGCGCCACATCATGCTGAGGCTTCCCCGGTCGCTTCCCTCATCCTCTTCGATATAGCGTCTGGTGGCCAGAAGAAGGCTTCCCAGATTATCGTGGATTCGAATCTTGGCGCTGAGAATCTCCTGGGCGATGGTGGCGTCGGTGACATCCGCGGAGAATTCGCGCATTCTCTCGTTGATCTGCTTTACTTTTTCATTCTCCGCCTCCAGCTGCTGTCCCAGTCCGTATTCCTCAGTGATGTCCGTCGCTGTGATCTCCACCAGGGGCACTCCCTCGAAAAGCAGCTGCTTTCTGGAAAACTGAAAGACCTCCCCGTTTTCAAAGAGCACCATGGGTTCGGTTCCGGTCCGGAGAATCCCGGCCTTTTCCGAAAATGACCCTTTCCCCAGCATCTCCCAGAACCGGTTTCCGTCCAGGGCTCCCTCGGAGGAGAGCCTTCGGCACAGAATGTCCATCCGCTCATTGACCAGCTTGGGGAAGCCGTTTTCCCAGTGGTAAAACAGTCCCGTGGGCAGCGCATCCAGAGCGTTCTTGACGGCTCTCGCGCTGATATGGTGTTCCTCCCAGTCCTCCACGTCGAAGAACTCCAGCATGGCCAGCAGAAGGGAGATTCCCAGGAGCACCACCAGCCACACGACGGGGAACTGCCCCATGCGGAATTCAAAGTCGCTGAGTCTTCCCCTGGCATAGATGTTCACGTACTGCATGGCACAGTAATTAAAGAGGGTATTCAGGACAGTGGAGATCATATACAGCACAGAGCGCCTCTGCCGGAAACAGATCGTCACCACATAAAACTGAAAAAACATGGTGCAGGCCGCCCAGAAGGCCAGAAGGCCGCAGGATACCGCTCCCGCTTCACGAATCAGAATCATGGCGCAGCCTCCTTCCCGGCAAATGTGACCTCGGTGTAATCTGTCTCATCCTCCCGGTACAGCCGCACATGGCCGCCGGCCGCCCGGATGGCCGCGGAACAGGGCACATCCCGGAGTGCTTCTTCCCCGCCGAGGTTAAGCTCCAGCAACAGTCCGGGACACTCTTCGTTCCGGATGGTGACCACGAGGGCATTCACATGCCAGAGGACCTCTTCCAGAATCTCTTCCAGAAAATCATAGGCCA
>DMCD01000085.1 GCA_003445895.1 Lachnoclostridium sp.
ATGCGGCGCGGGAGGAGAAAAAAGCAAGATGGCGCCGCAAATCCAGGACGGGGCAGAGTCAGAGAGCAGTCCTGGAGGAAGATAATGCGGCGCCGGAAGAGAAAAATGCAAGATGGCGCCGCAAATCCAGGACAGGGCAGAGTCAGAGATTAGTCCCGAGGGAAGAAAATGCGGCGCCGGAACGAGAAAATCGTTCACAGCGCCGCATTTTCTTTCCGGTCCGGGCAGGTCCGGGCAGGCTATTCCATCTCCTTCAGCAGAAGATGCTCTTCGAATTCCTGCCGGTCAATCAGTATCTTTCCATCGGAAGACAGCCGCAGCGTCTTCGCCAGTTTTTCCTCCGGCAGTTCCTGGATGAATTCTCTGGGGAGCTTCAGGGATTTGACCATATCCTGCGAGGGATATGTCATCTCTATCATGGCATCCGCGGGAAGATACTCCAGGATGCGGCTTAAGTTTGTCACAAAAAGATGATCCAGGATTCCGGCGCATGCCGTCCGATAGAAGGGAAGCAGCTTTTCCGTCTCCCCGAACACCATGCTTTCATCCTCCGCGCTGAACAGCCCCACCCGGAAGCGATCTTCCGGCGTCCGGCAGTCTGCCGCCAGGATGCTGAAGATGTGATAGTGGAGGGGTTCGAAGTGATAGATATATAAATCAATGGAGATGGGAAGCCCGGCCAGCAGGCGCTCGATGATGCCGTGGTCCAGGGCGATGCACTCTCTGAGGTCCTGCTCTGCGGTGGTGATGGTGCTCTTATCTGCCTGCATGGGTGCCTCCTTCTGAAAATTCCGATATGAAGAATCTTCAATTTGTTCTTCATTCAGTGTAACAAATCACAGCTTTTTTTTCCATAACGAAGTCAAAGAGTGCGTGATATCTTTTTCCTGAAAAAAGCAGCATACTTCAGCATAAAAACCTATTGAAATGATAGGCAAAATGCGCTATAGTGCAGAGAGAAGAGAAAACCGGAAGACGGGGATTCTGAAGGTTCATCGCAGCGGAACACGGATATCCGGCGGAAGGGAAAAGGAGAGGAGCAATGGGAATCATCCGGGCCATCTGTACCAGTGAAAAGAAGGGAACGCAGAAAAAGGAGGTTTCCTCGGCGAAGCTTGTGGAAAACCATGGGATCGAGGGGGATGCCCATGCAGGAACATGGCACCGGCAGGTGAGTCTTCTGGGCCTTGCGCAGATAGAAGAATTCCGCAGCCGGGGAGCTAAGGTGGAATTCGGCGCCTTCGGCGAGAACCTGGTGGTGGAGGGATATCACTTCCGGGAGCTTCCGGTGGGAACCAGGTTTCAGGCGGGGGAAGCCATCCTGGAGATGACCCAGATCGGCAAGGAATGTCACAGCCACTGTCCCATCTACCATGCCATGGGGGACTGCATCATGCCCAGAGAGGGTGTCTTTGCCAGAGTTCTCCGGGGAGGAGAGATTCATGTCGGGGATGAGATAGTGCTTCTGTGAGGCTGGAATGGGGAGCTGCCCGCAGGACCTGGCGGGGCGTGCACCTTAGGCAGCGATTGCCGGAACGGAGAGAAAACAGGAAAAAAGCATGCGGCGGTACGTTTCTGTGGTATACTTATGTTCGAGTATTTACCACAGGGAGGTACCGCCTTTGTTACGTATGCTGTTTTCCTACTTCCGGCCGCACCGTCGGCTGTTTCTTCTGGATATGTTCTGCGCCGTCATGGTGGCGGTGATTGACCTGGCATTTCCGCTGGTATCCAGATATGCCATGTACCAGATGCTGCCGAATCAGCTGTACCGTGCCTTCTTTACGGTGATGCTTGTTATGGCCCTCTGCTATGTGCTCCGCTATGTCTTTCAGTTCACCATGATTTACTGGGGACATACCTTCGGCGCGAGAGTGGAGACGGACATTCGGACGTCCCTCTTCAAGCATCTCCAGGAGCTGGATTTTGACTTTTATGACGCCAACCGGACAGGCATGATCATGAGCCGCCTCACCGGTGATCTGTTCTCCATCACAGAACTGGCCCATCACGGACCGGAGGATCTGGCGGTGGCCCTTCTCACCATCACCGGAGCCCTTATCTGCATGTTTTCCATTGAGTGGCGCCTTGCCCTGGTGATTGCACTGATTCTTCCCATCTCTGTTCTGGTGGTGATACGGAACCGGCGCAGGATGTCGGAGACATCGGTGAACAACAAAAAGCGCCTCGCGGAGATCAGCGCGGATATCGAGTCCGGGGTTTCCGGGGTGCGGACGTCCAAGGCATTTGCCAATGAACAGGTGGATTATGACCGCTTTATGAAGTCCAATCTGGCCTACCGGGACGCGAAGAGCGATTATTACCGGGCCATGGCCCACTTCCAGGGATCCCAGGAATTCTTCATGACGATTCTGCCGCTGGCGGTCATCACCTTCGGCGGCTGGCTGATTATGCGGGATCAGATGAACTACATCGACCTGATCACCTTTACCCTGTTTGTCAACAGCTTCATCACGCCCATCCGGAAGCTGGCCCAGTTTGCCGAGGTGTTTACCGACGGCACGGCAGGCCTTGCCCGGTTTAAGGATGTGATGGATATGAAGCCGGCTGTGGTGGAGAAGAAGGATGCGCCCGCTCTCGTTGTGGAGAAGGGAGAGATTGTGGTGGATGATGTCTCCTTTGCCTACAATGAGGTCCGGGAGGTCTTAAATCACGTGAGCCTGACCGTAAAGAGCGGCGAGACGGTAGCGGTGGTGGGACAGTCCGGCGGCGGAAAAACCACCCTGTGCCAGCTGAT
>DMCD01000245.1:0-4822 GCA_003445895.1 Lachnoclostridium sp.
TACCTGGGCGTGTACGGTTACGGAACACCCCAGGTGACAAAAGAGAACAAGCCGTATTTCCGGTACCGGTTTCTCACAGACGGGCAGGAGCTGGTCCTTCCCATGGATAACGGGACCATGGATGCGCTCGGCGAATATGACTACCCCCTGCAGAACCGGCTGAAGGAAGGATATACCTACCGAATCAAGGCGGTAAATGGCATCGTCACAGATGTGGAAGAATTGGCAGCTCCCGGAGCAGGAAAAACAGCAGCTTCCGGAACCGAAAACCAGGTATCCGCGCAGGCGGATATGCCTCAGCTTCCGGTCAGGGGAACGCCCGGGGTACGGACTCTGAGAAACTTCCTGGCGACCGCCATGGAGCCGGTGGGACATACCCTTTATATCTACGGCGGCGGCTGGGACTGGCAGGATAAGGGTTCCGCCATGCAGACCAGGACCATCGGCATTTCACCGGACTGGGTCCGGTTTTTCCGGGAACAGAATGCCGATTTCACCTATAAGAACACCTCCCCGCCGGCAAGCTTTTATCCCTTCGGCGGATATAATGAGTACTATTATGCGGGACTTGACTGCTCAGGGTATCTGGGCTGGGTTCTGTACAACACCCTGAACCGCGAGAGCGGAGGAGAGGGGTACGTCGGGAAAGCGTCCGCATTTGCCAGAAATCTGTCCGGAAAAGGATTCGGAACCATGGCGGCGCCGGGGCTCCAGTCAGGGCTTCATCCCGGCGATATCGTGAGTATCGACGGACATGTCTGGATATCACTGGGCACCTGCAGCGACGGGAGTGTGGTGATTCTTCATTCCACGCCCTCGCTCAGCCGGACCGGGCAGCCCGGCGGCGGCGTCCAGATCGGCGCCGTGGGATTTGATGAAAACTGCGAGGCTTACCGGCTGGCAGATCACTACATGTCAACCTGCTATCCGGAGTGGTATGAGAGATATCCGGCGGCTCTCAAGGGACCGGCGGCCTACCTGTACTGTCCGGCCGGCATGACCGGGCGCATGGTGTGGGATGTTTCCGGAAACGGTGTGCTCACCGACCCGGAGGGCGTGCAGTCCATGACGCCGGAGACGGTGCTCCGGAGTCTGTTTGGTGCATAAAATGGAGGAATATTTATGAAGAAGAGATGGCTGATGCTTCTTTTGGCCGGCACGCTTCTTGCCGCCGGATGCGGGAAGAAGAAAGAGAGCGCGGAGCCGGCATCGGAAAAAGCGGTGCAGGAGAGCGCAGAAGCCGCAGCAGAGGAAAATGCGGACGACGCTGAAAAGGATAAGGCGGCAGAAGCGGATGCGGCAGAGAAAGATGCCGCAGCGAGCGCGGATGCGGAGAAAGCTGCGGAAGAAAAAGATACACCGGCGGGGCAGGACCGCTATGCGGCCTTCCTGGCGGGGGATGGGAAGATGACGGTTCACACCGCCGGAATCCGCAGCGACGGCCTGGAGTTCAACCAGTTATATTCTGAGGGGGAAACGCTGACCCTGCAGGAAGTGATGGATAAAACCGCAGAATTTATTCCCGGAGAATGGGCTGCAGAGGATGCTAAGATAATCCCCAGTGCTGTCGCTGCAGAGATTGACTGCGGAAATGACGGAGAAAAGGAGCTTGCGCTCTGCATCACCTATCCGGTGCAGTCGGAATCCTGGAGACAGTATATGATCCTGAAGGATCAGGGGGAGGAGCTTGCCCTCTGCTATATGGGATGCGCCTGGTCCAGAAGCGACATCACCATCGATTCTTATGGATTTATTGCCGGCGACGGTTCCGGCGGGGCGGCGATCCATGATTTTGACAAGAGCTTCGTCGATAAGGACGGAAAATGGCAGTATCTCTATAGCGTCGAAACGGAGATATATCCGGAAAATATCTATTACAACGAAGAATTCCACGATATGACGGGCTACGGGCTGGATCTGAGCGAGCTGCTGCTGCTCCGGTATTCCTTTGTGCCGGACTGGACCGAAGACCGGAAAGAATACCTCACATACTCCACCTACAGCGATGCGCAGAATCCGGAAGACCCCTCCGGCCTGTTCTGGGACCTCACGGCGGATGCGTCTGCCTATGCGGCGGACAGCCCGTACCGGAAGGCCTTTGACGCGGAAGGCATCGAATTCTATCCGATGGATGAGATCCGGGAAATGATCTCGGCAAGAGAAGCTGAAACCGGTTTTTCGAAAGAGGCTTATTGCTCCGGGGAAATGGCGGACTGGGATTCCATACAGACCGGAAGCGTCCGGGTCATGTTCCGGGAGGATGCAGGAGAGGAACTCCTGAAAAATGCCGGCGAGGTAACGATCGAGACAGGTGAAAATCCCGCCCGCATTGTATTTACGGCTCTAAAGTCGGTTTCCGACTTTAAGATTCTTGCAGTGAAGTCCATTGATTTTGATAATTATGGAAATCCGGTCTATCAGTGCGAAGAGAAGTATGGCCAGAAGGAGCTTCTTCCGGAAAAACCGCTGGCGGCGGAGGTTGTATTCTACGGAGATATGCCGAATATAGCCATCTCCTATACCGAGGACGGAACCGTGAAGAATGCGGCCGTATACCTGAGCGGAAAGGACGGGTCCCTGCAGCTTTCGGGATTCTGATTTCTGATGGATGATTGTTTTTGGGATAACGAGTGATTTGAATGATGAGTGATACGGCTAAAGCAGCAAAAAGGAAGGATGCCCGGGTAGAGCTTCTCAGAATCCTGGCCTGTCTTCTGGTGATTCTGATGCATGTCCGGACCATCGCGGTTCTTCCGGACGGCACCATCGCCGACTGGGCCCTTCTCGCCAATATGCTCTCGGCGCCGGGGGTGGGGCTCTATTTCCTGATCTGCGGATGCTTTATCCCGCGGGCTCCGGTGTTTCGCGCCTGGAAGAGCTTTCTTCTCCGGATTCTTCTGCCGGCGTTCCTGTTTATCATTGCCGCGGACCTGCTGGACGGATGGCTTTCGGGAGAGTGCGGCATCCTGCAGAGCATTCTCTCTGCTGATATAAAGGGAATTGCCGGAGGCATTGTCCAGGGAATTCTTCGTGCGGATGCCTGGAGTCTGGGGCGGTGCACGGGACACCTGTGGTTTCTTTTCAGTTACTTTACCATCATGCTGTGGATGCCGCTGATGCATGCGGTGGTGATGGGAAAGGGAGAGAAGGCTCTCCTGTTTTTCGTAATTCTGTCGATTGTGTCTCTGCTGATTGTGGATTACGCAACCCTCTTCCCGGTGGCATTTGCCATTCCCATGCCGCAGCTTCCCCCGTGGGAGCTGATGTATGCGGCGGCGGGATATCTTCTCTATCAGGGCATAAAAAGACCGTCAAAGACCGGCTTTTTATGTGCCGCCGGCCTGACGGTCCTCATGTGTGTTCTTATGTTTTTTGCCCAGAAGGCCCTCTACCTGAAGGGACTTGCCGAGGGCGGCGCACCGGCTGACGTGGGGCTGATCCCCTATTACCTCAACTGGCTTTCCGGCCTGTGCGCGGTCTGCGCGATGGCCATCGCGGCAGCGGTCTTCTTCCTTCCGGAACCGGAAGGAAAGCTGCATGAGGTTATCTGCACCATCGGCGGAGTCACCTACCCGGTGTTCCTGCTGCATTTCCCCATCATCTACAAGATCCGGACGCTGGGGCTGGAAAATGCGGGCAAAAATGCCTTCGTCGCCGGCGGTGCGGCGGGCAACCTTCTGTTTACCCTGCTCTATACCCTGGTAGTATTTGTTATCTCCGGGCTTCTGGGATATGCGCTGCAGAAGCTCTTCGGCGTCCTGCGGAAGCATCTGCCGGTTCCTGAGCAGGGCTGATGCAGAGGCATCTGCCGGTGCGTCAGCAGGGCCGTCGCAGCGGCATCTTGCAGTGTATCAGCAGAACCCGGATGCGGATTCTCAGTTATCAGCGCGGTTATAACCGTTCTTCATGCGAAGGCTTGCCTCCTGCAGCACCTTTCCGAGGGTGTCGGTGGAGCATTCCTTTGCCATGGCACAGAGCTTTTCATTGGCTTTTTCTGTGAGAGAATAATCTCCGGAGGAGGCCATTTTCTGATCATACTCCCGTATAATCTGACGGCCCTTTACGGCTACGGCGTTCTGATACCGCTCAATGTGCTGGATGCTCTGTCCGTAGGAGGAATCTGCCAGGGCGCCGATGAGGCGGCTTGCCCAGTAGAAGTCTTCCGTGGAGACATCCAGAGTTACGCCGGAGAGATATTTCGGAAGCTTTGTGACATTGGTATACACCGGCAGCAGGGCATCAAAGGTGGTGGAGGCGAAGCAGACCCACTCCACGCCCTTCAGGGCATCGGGAACATTGCTTCTCACCTGGCAGACGGTCATGACGCCGGTGCGGTTGATGCCGATGGGGCGGTAAATGCCGCGGACGCCCGAGTCGTGCTTTGCATAGGGGTCATAGGGCGTTCCCTGGTAGTGGGAGGAGAGGAGATATTTCACATCCTCCACAGCCACTTTCCGGTCGGGTACAAAGGCCCAGGGGATATCATCGCTCTCCGGGGTAAATTCCGCCTCCGGCCCGTCCCACTTGTAGGTGAAGGGGGCAAGGTAGCGTCCCATGAACCAGGCTCTCGGTGTATTGTAGATGTGGTCCATATCTGTGCGGGACCCGAAGATATCTCTGGGATTGAAAGCATCGTTCTGGTTGAGGTCGAGGGCATTGTCCCGGATAAACTCCTTAAGGTCAGAAGAGCAGAGATTTGCTTCCTGCGCCCCGAAGGCATCCTCCAGGTCAAAGGCGTCGGTGCCGAACTGGTTCGGGTTGATTACCACCACATCATCCGGGATGCGGCGGGCAATCCAGTGATGGCCGCCGATGGTCTCCA
>DMCD01000245.1:4871-5404 GCA_003445895.1 Lachnoclostridium sp.
CCGATGGTCTCCAGCCACCAGACCTCATTCTCATCGCTGATGGCGATGCCGTTGGATTCATAGGTTCCGTACTGCTCCAGAAGAGAGCCGAGGCGGAGAACGCCTTCTCTGGCGCTTCTGATGTAGGGCAGTACCAGGACGACGATGTCCTCCTCGCCGATGCCGCCGGGAACATCCTTCTCCCGTCTGGTCTTTGCCTTTTTATATTCCACCAGCGGATCTGCCGCGAGAACCCGCGGGTTGGTGGTGATGGTCTCGGTGGCGGTCATGGCCACGTTCGCCTCATTGATGCCGGTGGCGGCCCAGATTCCCTGGGATTTGTCCACGCTCGGGCAGGCAGTGTAGCGCATCGGGTTTTCCGGCAGCGGAATCTCCACATGGGAGAGAACGCTTTTATAGATTTTCGGCTGATCCTTCGGGTTCACCACGATCATCTTCTTGACATCGAAGTGCCCGTCGTCCGTGCGGGCGATCATGGTAGAACCGTCGTTGGAAGCCTGTTTTCCGACAAGTATGGTTGTGCAGGGCATAAT
>DMCD01000024.1 GCA_003445895.1 Lachnoclostridium sp.
TTTGACCTCTACGGTATCGAGATCCCCTATAACTACATCAATGTTGTCAACAGAGAATATGTGGTCAATGAAAACGTCAAGTCCCTGGAATTCAAGGAGATCTACGGGGAGAATATCTCGGAAATCAAGAATTCCGTCAGCTCCTTCTGCGACGCCTACAAGCTTCCGAAGAAGTACCGGTCGCAGCTGACCCTTCTTGCGGAGGAGCTCTGCAACGTCATGGATCAGTACACCAAACAGGAATCCTACTTCAATATCATGATGAACCGGAATACCTGCGAGATGCATCTGAATCTGCTCTCCGATACCAATTATGAAGCGCGGAAATCCCTGATGGCCCTTTCCACCGTGAATACGCCGAGGTTCTCCATCACCGATGTCATCCGGAACCTGGTCGGCAGCTACAAATCCGGCGGTCTCGAGAACAACCAGTGGTCTCTCTCCAGCTATAAGACTGATATTCAGAGCGGGGACGTGACCCAGGCCGATATCGGAAAGTCCATCCTGGTCAATCTCTCCGATGACATACGGGTCATCTCCAGAAACAATATGATCGAGATCATCATTTACAAAAAAGTCAGGTGATTTCGTATTCCTTCAGACAGGCAGCGAACCGTTCCACGGCCGCTGCCCTTTTTTCTGTCTTCCGCATCGCCATGTGAATGGCGTAGCTGTAGGGAAGGGGCACTGTGATGCATTTGTCCTCCAGCTCCCGGTAATACCGGATGTAGAGATCCGGGCAGAGATAGACCCCCACGCCCTCGGCACAGAGCCGGAGACAGGTTCCGGCGATATCCGACATGGCCGCGATATTCGGCGGAATATGGTTCTGCAGAAGCACCTGGCTGATATAGCGGCCGACAATATCGTTCCTTGTATTGGTGATCATGGGCCAGGAGGCAAGATGACGGAGGTCCCCCGTCTCCTGCAGCGCTTTTGCAAGGGGGGCATACTCCGGTTTCTTCGGAATAATCACCGCCATCTTCTCCCGGTACAGCTCGCAGGTCTCCAGGTCCGGCCGTTCCCCGGAGACATCTCCGATGATGATATCCAGCTCGTCATCCCCGATGCGGGATAAGAGCTCATCATTGGCAAGCTCCGACAGATAGATCTTCACCCGGGGATACTCCTTCTGAAAGGAGGTAATCAGCTCCGGCATCAGAATCAGGCTCCTGGTCTGGGAAATGCCCACGCGCACGATGCCGGCAATCTCCCCCGTCATCTCCCGGAATTCCTCCCGCATGCTCTTATCGAGGCCGACGAACTTCTCACAGTATTCCAGAAACAGCTCCCCCTCCGCCGTGAGCCGAAACTTCGGCCGGCGCACAAAGAGCCTGCAGTCCAGCTCCTTCTCCAGAGCGGCGATATGGCTGCTCAGCGTCTGCTGGGTAATCTGAAGAGACTCCGCAGCCTTTGATATCCCCCGCTGCTTTGTCACCTCGATAAAGTAGGTCATGGGCAAAAGATTCATGGCGTTCCTCCACAGGTTTTTTACTGTATTTTATACCGATTTAAATCAGTTTGCAATCTGTATTGCGTCCCGGTATAGTAGAATCATAACAACAAGGGAGGAAAACCATATGAGACAGGAATCCATCGAAGGAATCATTCTCAGACATTCCAAAAGAGGCATGACCATCCTGCAGCGGGAACTGCCGGAGGATTACTGCCGCATCGCGGCCAGAGAGATTCTCTCCTGGAAGAGAGGAACTGTCCTTCTCACCACCGGATTCTATGTGGCCGGCTTTGCCGAGACCGACGGACCGCTGGGTACGGTTGCCGTGTCCAAGGCCCTGAAAAAGCTGGGGTTTCGTCCCGTGATCGTAACTGACCGCTACTGCGAAGGTTATTTTGAGGCGGAAGGCATCGAGACGGAGTATATGGATCTCAATGCCGAGGATTCCGCCGCTTTCGAGATTCTTAACCGGTACAGTCCTGTAGGACTGATCTCCATCGAGCGCTGCGGAAGAGACCGGAACGGCGTCTATGCCAATATGCGTGGCGTCGATATCAGCGGCAATACCGCTCCCTGCGATGCCCTGTTCCTGGCTGCCCGCGGCCGCATCCCCATGATCGGCGTCGGCGACGGCGGCAACGAGATCGGCATGGGCCGGGTTGCAGATACGGTCAGAAACCGCCTTTCCCTGACTCCCTCCGAGATTGGTGCGGACATCCTGGTCATCGCCACCGTCTCCAACTGGGGCGCCTACGGCATCGTGGCAGCCCTTTCGGAGCTGACCGGACTGGCGCTTCTGCCCTCCTTCGCCGAGGCGGAGGCATTTCTCCGGATGACCGTGGAAAAAGGGTCTGTCGACGGCATCAGCCATGAGCACACTCCCTGCGTGGACGGCTTCGGCATGGATACGGAAAAGGAAATCCTGGATGCCCTTCATGCCCACCTGGGTCTTCTCGCGGGCTGAAGGTCAGCCAAAGAGCTTAAGCTTATAACATAAAAAGGGGCCGTGAAAAAATGAGCAATCGGTTTTTCACGGTCCCTTTTTTATGTGCTGCAGAAATGATTATGTTAGTACCAATCATTAGAGTTCTGCGTAGTGCCTATAATTGCGTAGTACTACGCAACTCACTACGCAACTGCCCCTCACTTTCTCCGACATTTCGACTCGATACGACTCGATTCTCCATGCAATAAAAAGCCCCGAAAACTGCGTTCTTATAAGGAAAACCGCAATTCTCAGGGCTCTTAGTTGGAAAGATTCTATTAACGTTCCTGGAGTATTACTTATTCATCTGAGCTGC
>DMCD01000006.1:0-1528 GCA_003445895.1 Lachnoclostridium sp.
AAGCGGACGGCCATGTGATTCTGCTGGACCCGTCCGGAATGCCTTTCAACCAGAAAAAAGCACGGGAGCTTTCCCGGAAGGATCACCTGGTGCTGGTCTGCGGTCATTATGAAGGCTTTGACGCCAGAATATTCCACTATGCGGATGAGGTCATCTCTCTGGGGGACTTTGTCATGACCGGCGGCGAGATCGCGGCCATGGCCGTAAGTGATGCGGTGGTGCGCCTTCTGCCGGGCAGTATCCGAAGGGAGAGCACGGATGAGGAGTCCTTCGACGACGGACTTCTGGAGTATCCGCAGTACACAAAGCCACGGGACTTTGAGGGGCATCCGGTGCCGGAGATCCTCTTTTCCGGAAACCATGAAGCGGTGCGGCAATGGCGGAAAGAGGCAGCGCTGGAACGGACGAAGGAATACCGGCCGGACCTTCTGAGACAGGGCAGCGGCGGGGAGACGGCGGAAGAGCCGGAGGAGACAGAAAAGGACTGACAGCAAAGGACAGACAGCAACGATCAGACAGTAAGAGGTTGAACAGAAATGTCACAGAATCATAACTTTACAGAGGGCCCGATTCTCGGACCTTTGCTGCGTTTTGCGGTGCCGGTGCTTTTTGCCCTGTTCCTGCAGGCCATGTATGGCGCCGTGGACCTGCTGGTGGTGGGTAAATTCGCCGCCTCCGCGGATGTATCGGCCGTTTCCACCGGCTCTCAGCTGATGCAGACCATTACCGGACTCATCAGCGGTCTTGCCATGGGCGTGACGGTGTTCCTCGGCCAGAAGATCGGTGAGGGCAATGGGGATGAAGGTGGCCGTATCGTTGGTGCGGGTATCTGGATGTTCGGCCTCATCGGCGCGGTCCTGACGATTCTGATTGCCGGAGGAGCGGGTGTTCTCGCTTCTGTCATGCAGTGTCCGGCGGAAGCATTTCCCAGAGCTGTGTCCTATATCCGGATCTGCGGACTGGGGATACTGGTGATTATCGCCTATAACCTGATTGGGAGCATCTTCCGGGGCATCGGGGATTCTGTGACGCCCCTTATCACCGTAGCCATCGCCTGCGTCTGCAATATCGCCGGTGACCTTTTTCTCGTGGCAGGCTGCCATATGGGAACGGCGGGAGCCGCCATCGCGACGGTGTTCGCCCAGGGAGTCAGTGTTCTGATCTCGCTTGCCCTGATTCGGAGAAAACAGCTGCCCTTTGCACTGATAAAAGAAGAAATCCGGCGGGACTGGACGTACATCCGCCGGATTCTCTGGGTTGGCGTGCCTATCGCGCTGCAGGATCTGCTGGTGGGAATCTCCTTTCTGGTGATTCTGGCCATCGTGAACACTCTGGGCGTAACGGCCTCCGCCGGCGTCGGCGTGGCGGAGAAGGTCTGCGCCTTCATCATGCTGGTGCCTGCCGCCTTCATGCAGTCCATGTCCGCCTTTGTGGCCCAGAACCGGGGCGCGGGAAAGCCGGAGCGGGCGACAAGAGGACTTCTCTATGCCGTCGGGGTTTCCTTCCTCTGCGGCGCGGCCATGGGGTA
>DMCD01000006.1:1645-3026 GCA_003445895.1 Lachnoclostridium sp.
GCAGGCGCGGATTATCTCCGGGCCTATGCCATCGACTGTCTTCTGACCTGCTTCCTGTTCTGCTTTATCGGGTACTATAACGGCATGGAGCAGACCGGCTTCGTCATGCTGCAGGGAATTTTCAGTGCCTTCTGCATCCGCGTGCCCGTGTCCTTCTTCATGAGCAGAAGGATTCCGGTTTCCCTGTTTCACATCGGGCTGGCCACACCCTGTTCCACCATCGTGCAGATCGTGATGTGTCTTCTGTTTCTGCGGACGCCGGCGATGCGGCGGTTAACGGGAAACACCGATGTTTAGTGCATCCCCGACAGAATAAAAGAAAGCCGCCGGGCATCCTCTTCGGATGTCCGGCGGGTTAGTCTGATAATGCATTATGTACAGGGGACAGCGGCTGTCAGCCTGCGGCATTGCCGTTTCCGTAACTGGAGTCCCGGTATTCCAGGACGATAGGATCGCCGCCATTCCATGTGACATTCTCCCAGTGGATGATGAGGAGACCGTCGCCCTCCACTTCGACCAGATAACTCTTGTGGCCGCTCTTAGTGCTCTTTCCGTAGATTTTGCCGTTATCATAATACAGCTCCAGCGTATCGCCGTTGGGGTTGTTCTTGTCATAGAAGCTGTAGGGGCTTCCGGTGGGTTCATAGTGACCGAAGTTGATGACCTTGGTGCCGTTGCTGTAGCTGACCCATCCGTCTACCCGGTAATTTGTGTAGTCTCCGTTGTATCCCACCGAGTTGTAGTAGCCGATGGGGATATCCCCACCGGAGGATGCGCCCTGACGTCCCATGGAGGGGTTATACTTTCCGTCGGCGTCCACATAATAGCCGTCCGGGGTCCAGGTGCTGGTCATCATGATGCCTTCGTCATCGAAATAGTAATCGCCGATCCACTGGTTCTTGGCCAGGGCGCCGCTGCCGGTGGCATAGCACCAGCGGTCGCCGGTAAGGTGCAGCCAGCGGCTGGAAGCCATGTAGCCGTTGACATCAAAGTAATACTCTTCGCCGCGGATGAAGTAGAATCCGTTGGCCGGGTAGCTGCCGTCATCATTCTCGTACCACCACATGCCGCCGTCCATACGCCAGGTTCCCGCGAATGCGGTCATGCTCATGGACAGGGCAAGGATGAGCCCAAAAACAGCGGCAAACATCTTTTTCATTTTCATCAGAATGCCTCCTTTCCTGTGACAGCTCTTCTGAGAAGTATTTGGAAACAGAAATAATCTGAATCTAAAGAGCTATATACTTATATTAATAAGAAAAAACCTCTGTTATACAAGTATTTTTCTGATTTGTCATTGACAAATGCGTTCTCAAATGCACCCGGGGAAATATTGACAAAACAAATACATTCCGTTAAACTGATCACAGCATTTTCTAAT
>DMCD01000006.1:3141-4041 GCA_003445895.1 Lachnoclostridium sp.
GAATAAAACATTTGCGGCAGTGCTGGCTCTGGCACTGCTTCTTATGGTACTCCTTTCTTCCGTCTATATCGCCGTGGAGTCCGGACATACGTGCCATGGGGAGGAATGCCCCATCTGTGAGCACATCGAAGAGTGCCGGAATATCCTGCGGCAGGTGAGTGAAATCATCACCGGCTGTGCGGTATGCCTCTCTGCGGCAATTATCATTCTATTGGTCCGGGCTAATCTGCCGGAGTTCCTGATTTATACAACACCCGTGAGAAGCGGGGTACGGCTGAACCGTTGAAGCCTCCGAGGAGAGCTCCGTCCGGAGCTCTGTTTGCCATATCAAAAAATAAGCATGAAATAATCATTCGGAGGTAATTTATCATGAAAAAATATATATCTGTTCTGGTGAGTGCAGCTCTTGCTGTCACCCTCTGCGCCTGCGGAAGTTCCGCTCAGACACCGTCCACGACCGCTGCACAGGCTTCTTCGGAGAAGGCTGCGGAAGCCCCGAAGGATTCTGCGGAAGAAGCGGCTGAAAACGGCGAAGAAAAGGAACTGAAGATCGTCACCACCATTTTCCCGGAATATGACTGGGTCCGGGAGGTTCTCGGTGAGGAAATTTCCCATGCGGAGCTCACCATGCTGCTGGATTCCGGCGTGGATCTGCACAGCTATCAGCCGACGGCCCAGGATATTATGAAGATTTCCACCTGCGACATGTTCGTCTATGTGGGCGGCGAGTCTGACGGATGGGTGGACGATGCCCTGAAGGAGGCTGTCAATCCGGACATGAAGGTCATCAACCTTCTGGAGACTCTGGGAGACAAGGCGAAAGAGGAAGAGGTTGTGGAAGGCATGGAGGCCGACCATGACCACGAGCATGAGGAAGGCGAAGAGCACGAGGGCGAGGAG
>DMCD01000125.1 GCA_003445895.1 Lachnoclostridium sp.
AAGGCCTTCGCCTCGGACCTTGTGGAAATCGATGTGCTGCTCTCCTGGGAGGAGCACGGATTTGCCGGGAAGGCTGCGGTGTACGGCACCGGCATCCTGTCGATTCTTCTGTACCTGTGGGCCCTCTGGAAAATCCTGCAGACCCGCATGTGGGAGACCACCATTTTCCCGATTATTCTGGTTCTCTCCGGCGGCCTGAATCATCTGCTGGTGCTGGCGGCCCGCTGGATTTTCATGGACGACGGGTACGGCATGTCCTCCCGCTACGCCCTGCAGTACCGGATGGGACTTCTGGGCATTCTGTGCGTGTTTTTCACGGCAGATGCTGCCCGCAGAGAGGCGGGACTTGCGATTGAAAGACCCCGGCGGGTGCTGGAGGTGGCCGCGATGGCGCTGGCCGTGACGGCGGTCCTGGGAGCGACGGCTTATACCGACCGGGAAGAGATCGAAACAGCGCCATACCGGAAGATCATGATGCAGGAAGCGGAGCAGGTGGCCCTGCACTGGAGGGAGGCCTCGGATGCAGACCTGAAGCTCTATCTGCAGCATGACCCGGAACAAGTCAGAAAAGCGATGAAGATACTGGAGGAGAATCACCTGAATGTGTTCCACTGAAATGCTTGAACAGAGATTTTTATTCCGAAGCGCCACCCCTGCCGATGCGGAGGAGGCGGGACAGGTGGAAGCCATATGCTTTCCGCCCAATGAGGCCTGCCGGCCGGAGCGGATACGGGAGCGGACCGAGACCTGCCCGGAGCTGTTTCTTCTGGCTATTGACCGGAAAACCGGGCATATCGCGGGATTCCTCAACGGAGTAGCCACCGACGAGACGAGGCTTCGGGATGAATTCTTTACCGATATCACCCTTCATGAGCCTGGGGGAGCGAGCGTCATGCTTCTGGGGCTGGATGTGCTTCCGGAATACCGCAGACAGGGGCTGGCGAAGGAACTGGTGCGCCGGTATGCGGAACGGGAGAAGAAAAGGGGAAGAGAGCGTCTGGTGCTGACCTGCCATGAAGAAAAGGTGGACATGTACCGGAGATTCGGCTTTTTATACGGCGGAAAGGCCATTTCCGTCTGGGGCGGCGAGGTCTGGTTTGACATGACGATGCCGCTCAGTTAAGAAAAAGTTTACTTGCCTGTTTTCCTGTTTGAATATAGTATTAATTAGAATGTTCAGGGGGTTAGTGCTATGAAAGTTGTTATCCTGGCCGGAGGGTTCGGCACGCGTATCAGTGAAGAGAGTTACCTGAAGCCGAAGCCGATGGTGGAGATCGGCGGACAGCCGATTCTCTGGCATATCATGAAGTATTATTCGGAATTCGGGTTCAATGATTTCGTTATCTGTCTCGGATACAAGCAGTACGTGGTGAAGGAATACTTCGCCCAGTACTTCCTGCATACCGCGGACATCACCTTCGATCTGGCCAACAACCGGATGGAGGTGCTTCACAAGCATGCGGAGCCGTGGAAGGTGACGCTGGTGGATACCGGCCTCATGACCATGACCGGCGGCCGGATCAAGAGGGTGCGGGAATACCTTGGAGAGGAGCCCTTCCTTCTGACCTACGGGGACGGCGTATCGAACGTGGACATCCACGCCCTGGTGAAGTTCCATGAGAGCCACGGCAGAATCTGTACCATCACCGGCGTCAACGTGGGACAGCAGTTCGGCGTGATGGCCATCGACGAGAGCGGCCAGATCCGGGAATTCCGGGAGAAGAATGACGACGACGGCCGTATCGTGAACGGCGGTTTCATGGTGATGAATCCGAAGATCTTTGATTATATCGAGGGCGACGATACGGTGCTGGAGAAGGCGCCGCTGGAGAATCTGGCAAAGGACGGCCAGCTGATGGTTTATCAGCATCACGGCTTCTGGAAGTGCATGGACACCCAGCGGGACCACAAGCAGCTGGAAGAAATGTGGGATGGCGGAAACGCGCCCTGGAAAATCTGGAGCTGACAGATGAATTTATCAGAGTTTTACCGAGGAAAAAGAGTACTCGTGACCGGGAATACCGGCTTTAAGGGGGCATGGCTTACCCGGATCCTGACGCTTCTCGGCGCCGAGGTGACAGGGTATTCGATGGATGCGCCCACCGACCCGGCCTTTTATCATATTCTGAAGCTGGATGAGACCATCCGCCAGGTTACCGGGGATATCCGGGATCTGGAGAAGCTTTCGGAAACCTTCCGGAAGGTACAGCCGGAGATTGTGCTGCATCTGGCGGCGCAGCCCATCGTCAGAGAGTCCTACCGGGACCCGGTGGGCACCTACGCGACTAACGTGATGGGCACGGTGAATCTCCTGGAATGCGTGCGCATGACAGAGTCTGTATCCTCCGTGGTCAATGTCACCACCGACAAGGTGTATCTGAACCGGGAGTGGGAGTACGGCTACCGGGAGAATGAGCGGCTGGACGGCTTTGACCCCTATTCCAACAGCAAATCCTGCTCGGAGCTGGTGACAGCCAGCTACCGCCGATCCTTCTTCGGGGAGGATAAGAGAAACTGCGCCATCACCACCTGCCGGGCCGGCAATGTGATCGGCGGCGGCGATTTTGCAAAGGACCGCATTATTCCGGACTGTGTCCGGGCAGCCATGGCGGGAGAACAGGTGATTCTCCGGAATCCCTATTCCATCCGGCCTTATCAGCATGTGCTGGACCCGCTGTATGTCTATCTCATGCTGGCCATGGAGCAGCAGCTCCATCCCGAGCTTGCGGGCAGCTATAATGTGGGCCCCGATGACAGCGACTGTGCCGAGACCGGCGTGCTGGCGGATCTGTTCTGCGGCGCCTGGGGAGAGGGCATGCGCTGGAAAAATGTCTGCGAGGACGGCCCCCACGAGGCGAATTTCCTGAAGCTGGACTGTGCAAAGCTCAGAAAAACCTTCGGATGGCAGCCGAAGCTCCATCTGCCGGAAGCGGTGGAGATGACCGTGGACTGGACGAAGGCGTGGCTTGCCGGCGAAGATATGCGCGCCGTGACCGATGCCCAGATCAGACAGGTTCTTAGTTTTTAACAATATCAAGGAAGAGGCAATTTCATGACAGAGAAAGAACAGGCGCGGGAGGATATCCTCCGGCGTGTTCGCGACTACTGCGATAGATATCACAATGAGAAAAAGGAGTTTGTCCCGGGAGAACGGATTCCCTACGCATCCAGGGTTTATGATTCGGATGAGATGGTGAATCTGGTGGATTCCGCGCTGGAGTTCTGGCTGACCTCCGGCCGGTATACGGACGAATTCGAGAAGGGACTGGCGGACTATCTTCACGTGCGCTTTGCATCCCTGGTCAATTCCGGCTCCTCGGCCAACCTGCTGGCGTTTATGGCGCTGACATCCCCCCTTTTAGGAGAGCGGCAGATTAAGCGCGGCGATGAGGTCATCACCGTGGCGGCGGGATTTCCCACCACGGTTACCCCGATGATCCAGTACGGGGCGGTTCCGGTCTTTGTGGATGTCACCATTCCGCAGTACAACATCGATGTAAGTGCTCTCGAGGGCGCACTGTCCGAAAAGACAAAGGCAGTGATGATTGCCCATTCGCTGGGCAATCCCTTCGACCTGTCCGGGGTTCTGGCTTTCTGCCGAAAGCACAGCCTGTGGCTGGTGGAGGACAACTGCGATGCGCTCGGCAGCACCTACGAGCTGGACGGGGAGAAGAAATTCACCGGAACCATCGGTGATATCGGTACCTCCAGCTTTTACCCGCCCCATCACATGACCATGGGCGAGGGCGGCGCGGTC
Source organism: Lachnoclostridium sp. (assembly GCA_003445895.1). GTDB lineage: Bacteria > Bacillota > Clostridia > Lachnospirales > Lachnospiraceae > Clostridium_R. Next base: position 3,758 of record DMCD01000125.1, read on the forward strand.
TATACTGACAATCCGCTCCTTAACCGCATCATCCGGTCCTTCCGGGACTGGGGCAGGGACTGCGTGTGCCCGTCCGGAAAGGACGACACCTGCGGCCATCGCTTTGACGGCCAGTACGGCGAGCTGCCGGCAGGCTACGACCACAAGTATGTCTATTCCCACTTCGGCTACAACCTGAAGGCGACGGACATGCAGGCGGCCATCGGCTGTGCCCAGCTGAAGAAGATGCCGTATTTTGCAGAGCGCAGAAGACACAACCACAGAAGGCTCCTGGAAGGGCTTAAGGCACGGAATGCGGAGAAGTATTTCATTCTGCCGGAGCCGGCGGAGCATGCGGATCCGGACTGGTTCGGATTTCTCCTCACCTGCCGCGCAGGCGTGGACAGAACAAAGGTGGTCCGCTATGTGGAGGAGCACGGAATTCAGACCCGGATGCTGTTTGCCGG
>DMCD01000136.1 GCA_003445895.1 Lachnoclostridium sp.
GGGGCAGCAACCTGATGGCGGACGGGATTTTAATGGAGGCCATGTCGGTGGAAGATAGCGGCAGAAGCCACCAGTATTGCGTATATATTTACAATGTGCAGCCGGGACTTTCATTCCGCTACAGCAACGGGGCAAGCTTCTATACTGGCATTTTCTATGATACCCGCTCTTCAACCGTGGTGACGGATGATCTGAAGCTGCAGACCTACGGAATGGACTTTTCCTCAGATACTATCCATAAAAAAAGCTGCTCTCTGTATGCTGCTGTGCCGTCAGGAGAGAAAGCCTCTTTCTATGGGGACACATCCATGATTGCGGAATGGCCGTCTCTGGGGTACCATCTCTGCTCATGCATGGGCTGAGAACAGCCGATAACTGAATCAGATATGAAATACGGCAATGTATCAATTGCCGTATTCTTATAGGGTTTCGCGACTATAAGGAAAGGAAAACAACAGACATGAGAGATTTTGAGACAAAGCGTTTAAAAGGTACCGGCGAATCTCCCACGGTTGCTCTGAACGCGAAGGGAATTGAAATGAAGGAACAGGGGATCGATGTTCTATCCTTCGCTGCCGGGGAGCCCGATTTTGACACCCCCGAGGCGGTCAAGGAGGAAGCGATCCGGGCCATACGCGACAACCAGACCCATTATACGTCCGCTGCGGGTATCGTCACACTCCGCCGAAGAATCGCCCGCAAGCTGCGGGAAGAAAACGGCATCGAAACGGATGAGAAGAACATCATCGTGACGCCCGGCGCAAAGCTGGCTCTATTTCAGGCGCTGATGGCTTTTCTGGAAGCGGGAGACGAGTGCCTTGTGCCGACTCCTGCCTATCCTTCCTATCGGTCGATTATCTGCATGGCGGGCGCAACCTTCGTTCCCGTGCCCCTGAAGATTGAGGACGGATTTCGCCTGACCCGCCGGATGCTGGAGGAGAGGACAACGGAGAAAACAAAAATGCTCATCGTCTGCAACCCCTGCAATCCGACCGGGCACGTGCTTTCGAGGGAAGAGATCGACGACATTGCAGCCTATGCAGAGGCACACGAGATTCTTGTGATCTCAGATGAGATCTACGAAAAGCTGCTTTATGACGGGAGGGTGCATTACAGCCTTGGGGCCATTCCTTCCATTGCACAAAGAGTAATTACGCTCAACGGCCTTTCCAAGAGCGCCGCCATGACTGGCTGGCGTATCGGGTATTCTGCGGCAGACCCGGTTCTCACGAAGGCGATGATGAAGCTGCAGACCAACACCGTAAACTGCACGGCTGCCTTTGTGCAGCAGGCCGCTATTCCGGCATTCGACTGCCACCAAGAGACAGAAGCCATGCGGCTTAGCTACCTGAAGCGGCGTGACCTGATCTGCGACGGGCTAAACGCCATTCCCGGTGTTTTCTGTCCACGGGCTGAGGGAGCGTTTTACGCCTTCTTCCGCATTGATTTCCGGGGAATGAGTGCTGAGGAACTGGCGGATTATATTCTGGCAGAGGCCGGCATTCTGGTTGTGCCGGGAACTGCCTTCGGCGAGGGCGGAGAAAAATGCATTCGCCTCTCCTTCGCAGCAGACACTGCTCAGCTGGAGGAAGCCGTCAGGCGAATGGGAAAAATATTCTCTTGACAAACAAAAAAGAATTCTGTATTCTTTAACACGTTAAAACGATGAATTAAAACTGGGAGAGAACCTTTGATGCCTCAGGAAATGGAGGAAAAAACCCGGCAGCTGATGGAGGAAACGGATTCCGACAGCCGCATCCGGGAATATACAGGCGTGATGGAGCACCTGATCACGGTGGTTCTTGTCTGTTTTGCAGCTTTCCAGCTATGGGCGAACCTGACCGGAATGCTTGGCGCTGTGAAGCTGCGAGCTGCTCATATTATGCTGCTTCTGCCTCTCGCCTTTATGCTATATCCCACCTATAAAAAAGAGCGGCGAAGAAGAAAATTTATGCCGGTGTGGGATGTTGTGCTGTGTACAGCGGCCGTATTCTGTTTTGCCTATATTCTGAGGCGGTATGATGCCCTTGCCAGAACAGGCAGATTGAATGATACGGATGTATGGGTCGGTGTTGTGTGTCTTGCGGTCTGTTTTGAAGCTGCGAGACGAACAAGCGGCAATCTGGCAGTGATTGCACTGGTTTTCTTCTCCTACTTTGCCCTGTGGGGTAAATATGTGCCCGGCGTTTTCGGAACGACGGCCTTTCCGCTCAAGCGAGTGATCAAGTCCATTGTGTGGGATACCATCGGCATTCTGGGGACGGGCAGTGGCGTTTCAGCCACCTATATCTTTGTGTTTGTTCTTTTCGGAGCATTTTTGAAGTACAGCGGCTTTTCCCAGTTTATCAACGACATCTCCCTGACCCTTGTGGGCAGGTCTCCCGGTGGCCCGGCAAAGGTTTCGGTGATAGCTTCCGCCATGATGGGCATGATCAACGGCTCTGCCATCGCGAACGTTGCAACCACCGGAACCATCACGATTCCCCTGATGAAAAAGACGGGTTATAAAAAAGAATTTGCCGGTGCAGTGGAAGCGGTAGCTTCCACCGGAGGGCAGTTCACCCCGCCGATTATGGGAGCGGTCGGTTTTGTGATGGCGGAGTTTATGGCCGTCAGCTATACCAAGGTGATGATGGCTGCCGCCATTCCTGCAGTGCTTTATTATGTGAGCCTTCTCTGGTCTGTGCATCTGGAGGCGAAGCGGCTTGGCCTTTCCGGTATGTCTCCGGAAAACATCCCAAA
>DMCD01000028.1:0-515 GCA_003445895.1 Lachnoclostridium sp.
CTGGAGAAATAATATCCCTGCACCAAATCGCAGCCCATGTTTCGGAGGACCGTGAGCTGTTCTTCGGTTTCCACTCCCTCGGCGATGACCGGAACACCCAGGTAATCCGCGATATCGATAATGACCTCCAGCAGCCGCGTATCCCGCCGTTCCCCGAAGGCGGCCCGGATAAACTGCATATCCAGTTTCAGCGCGTCGATCGGCAGGCTCGAAATCATGTTCAGGGAGGAGTATCCGGTGCCGAAGTCATCCATCTCAATTCGAAATCCCAGATCGCGGAGCTGGTTCACCGTGTCGATCATCTGCTTGGAATCCTGGGTGTAGGCGGATTCCGTGATCTCCAGCAGGAATTCCTGCGGCGTCAGATGAAACTCCCCGAGAATGCCGGTAAAGGTCTCAATCAGATGCGGGTCATACATATCAATCCGGGACACATTGACCGATACCGGCACGGAGAATCCAAGCCGTTCCTTCCAGTCCCGGATCTGGGCTGCCGCCTCTCTCCAGACATAGTG
>DMCD01000028.1:688-924 GCA_003445895.1 Lachnoclostridium sp.
AGCACCGGGATGTCCGGCCGGATGTCGAACTTCGGCTGATAGTACACCTGGAACTGGTGCTCCTCCAGTGCTTTGTGGAACCCGTCCAGCAGCTGTTCCGCATAGAGCTCCTTCTCATGGAGGGCACTGTCATACTCCGCGATGGACCTGGCATAGTTGCCCCGCACCGTATCTGCGGCCAGCTTTGCCCGGTCAAATCTCCGCTCCATATCGATGGATTTGTCCACGTTGGAATA
>DMCD01000028.1:1103-3070 GCA_003445895.1 Lachnoclostridium sp.
CCTCCCGCCGGCAGACGATGCCGCCGGATTCTGCCACCATATTCCGGAACCGGTTGGCAATCCGGCAGAGCACCCGGTCTCCGTATGCCTTGCCGTACCGCTCATTAATCATGCGGAAATGGTTGATGTCAACCACGACGGCGTCCATCTCCATCTCTTTATGGTACAGGTCAAACTGCTCCGCATACCGGTAAAAATACTCCCGGTTATATAGTCCCGTCAGGGAATCCCGCTCGGTGACCGAGATGATGTCCCGGTCTTCGGAAAGCTCGATGGTGCGGAGAACCCGGGCGAGAATCACCTCCGGCTGCGGATAGGGTTTGGGAATAAAATCGATGGCGCCCAGCCGCAGGCTTTCCACCTCGGAGCTCTGCTCCGCCGTCATCACAATGGCAGGAATCTTTTTCAGGATCGGATCGCTCTTATAGGTCCTAAGAACCTCCAGACCGTGCATCTTCGGCATCTGCAGATCCAGGATCACCAGGGACAGCGTTTCGTGCATCTCCCGGATAAGCCGGAGTGCCTCCTCGCCGTCCACAGCCTGAATCACATGGTACTCCCCTTCGAGAATGGCCGTGAGAATCTCCCGATTGATAAACTCATCATCCGCGACAAGAATCTGTCGTTTTCCGTCCGCCGTGCGGAAGGAGTCATATTTATGCAGCATATATTCCGTCTCCCCTTCTGTACTATTCTGCTATTCATGCCAGGTACCGGATACCTCCGACTACTTTCTCTGGTATCCCGTAATCATCGTCAGAATAAAACACGCCACGGTTGCCCATGCAAAAAACTTATGCCACTTCATATATTCCGCCTTTCTGCTTTTCTTCGCCGCAAGCCTTACGGTCTCCCCGCTGTGAACATAGTGAATCTGTCTTCCCAGAAGCCTTTTGAGCATAAAGTAAGGTTTCTCTCCGGTGCAGTGGCCCGTATAGAATACCGTCTTATACTTTGCCATCTCTCTGGCCATCCTGCGGAGAAACTCGGCGTCCTCCACGGTATAGCCCTTCTTCCGCATCGTGTGGAATCCGCTGAAGACCGCATCCGGGGCCTGTCCGCAGACCTCCTCGCAGCGCTTCAGCACATTCAGGATACCGTGATGGGCGCAGCCGGAAAACAGAAGAAGCTGTCCGTCCTGCCGGACCGCCAGGCACTGCTCATGGCAGAAATCGTCCTCCCGGTACTCCTCCCCCTCTTTTTTCTTCAGACGGCGGTTGGTGTCCGGCACCGGGCAGTCTGTGCCGATACCGGAAAACAGGGAAAGCTCCTCGTCAATCTCCAGATTGCCGGATACCAGAACCAGCTGCGGAAGCTCTTTTATCGCCGGGTCAAGCCCGATATAGCGGTATCCCTCTTCCCCGTCGTCGGCATAAAAATCGCCGAATGCCGTCTCCTGCACATAGATGGCCGCCTTCGGATTGATCGCCGCAAAGGCCAGGATGCCGCCGCCGTGGTCAAAATGCCCGTGGCTCAGCACCAGAATATCCACCGTTGTCAGGTCAACGCCCAGTTTTTCGGCGTTTTTCATGAACAGGTCCGATGCGCCGGTATCCATCAGTATCCGGTGCTTTTTCGTCTCGATGTAATAGCTCAGTCCGTGCTCCGCCCCGCAGTGGGCGGACCCTTCGGTATTCTCCACCAGGTTGATGATCTTCACAAGCTTACCTCCTCCTGTCCCTTATCTGGTTTTTGCTCCCATTGCCTTCAGTTCCTTCTTTTCCGCATACATCAGAGCATCTGCCCGCTCAAAGGCCGCGTGCAGATCCCGGTCTTCCCCGGGAATATAGTCTGAACATCCGCCGGACACCACCACTTCGCCCTTCCCGATATTTTCCAGGGACTGGGTGTGTAAAAGCTCCATCAGCTTTGTCCGGTATTCATAATCATGTCCGGAGAGGATAACCACGAACTCATCGCCTCCGGTCCGGAATACCGGACTGTGCCGGAATATCTCGCAGACCATG
>DMCD01000215.1 GCA_003445895.1 Lachnoclostridium sp.
AAGCCGGACCTGGTGTATTTTGACCAGGACTACAGCGGCGATTTCCCGGAGGAGGCACCCTTTACCATCTCTGAGCTGGAGGATATCTATCCCGCTGCCAGCAAGAAGTCCAAGGAGGATGAGGCTTTTGCGGAGCGGGCCCATCAGGCGACGCTTAAGCTGCAGCAGGGATATGCGCCCTACCGCGCCCTCTGGCGCCATATTATGAATGTTTCTCTGAAGGATCTGAAGAAAAACTATGACAATCTGAACGTGCATTTTGACCTCTGGAAGGGAGAAAGCGACGCGGATCCCTATATCCCGGCGCTGATTCAGGACTTCATCGACAAGGGACTGGCCTATGAGTCCAATGGAGCCCTGGTGGTGGATATCGCGGAAGAAGGAGACTCGAGAGAGTATCCGCCCTGCATTATCCGCAAGTCCGACGGAGCTGCCCTTTACGCCACCTCTGATCTGGCGACCCTGGTACAGAGAGAACAGGATTATCAGCCGGACCGCTACATCTATGTGGTGGATAAGCGGCAGGAGCTGCATTTTATCCAGGTGTTCCGCGCGGCAAAGAAGGCGGGCATCGTGCCGCAGGAGACGAAGATGATCTTCCTGGGCTTCGGCACCATGAACGGCAAGGACGGCGGCCCCTTCAAGACCAGAGAGGGCGGCGTCATGCGTCTGGAATATCTGATCCGCGATATCAATGAAGCGGTATGCGAAAAGATCCGCGAGAAGGACAAGGTGCCGGAGGAAGAGATTGAAGAGACCTCCCGCAAGGTGGCGCTGGCTGCAGTCAAGTACGGCGACCTCTCCAACCAGGCGACGAAGGACTACGTCTTCGATATCGACCGGTTCACCTCCTTCGAGGGCAATACCGGCCCCCATATCCAGTACATGGTTGTCCGCATCAAGTCCATCCTGGCCCGCTATGCGGAGGAGAAGGGCAGCCTGCCGGATCTCCGGATCCGCACGGCCGGAAGTGATTCCGAGAAGAAGCTGATGCTTTCCCTGTCCCGCTTCGGCGAGACCATCGAAAGCGCCTTCGCGGAGACCGCACCCCACCGCGTCTGCCAGTATATGGCGGAGACGGCGGATGCCTTCAATGATTTTTATCTGGAAAACAAGATTCTGGCAGAGCCGGATGAAGAGAAAAAGGCAGGATTTATCAGCCTGATCCGTCTGACGGGCATGATCCTCGATACCTGCATGGATCTTCTCGGCATAGAATCACCGGAGCATATGTGATGAATAATGAGAAGATACTGACCCACGTTGACCTTCACATGCACAGCAGTTTTTCCGACGGAAGCGACAGTCCGCAGGAGATCATTGATAAACTCCGGGCAAGAGAGATTCATACCTTCGCCCTGACGGACCACGACACCATGGCCGGCTGCGATGAGATGGCAAAGCTTGTCCCGGAGGATATGACCTTTTTCAGGGGGATCGAATTCTCCTGCAGGTCCGAGGCTGGAAAGTGCCATATTCTGGGCTACGCCTATGATCCTTCCAACAAGGCCATGCACGATGCGGTGGCCGAGGGAGAGCGCCTTCGGGATAAAAAGTTCTATGAGCGCCTAACCCATCTGAAAAACCAGCACAACATCGTCTTCGACGGTGAGGAGATGAGCTGGCTGCTGTCCCGGACCAGCGTCGGAAAGCCCCATATTGCGACCATTCTTGTGAAACGGGGCATTGCCGCCAGCGTCCAGGATGCCATAAAGAACTATATCGACGATCACGGCCAGAAGACCAGCAACACCAGGATTCCGGCCTCCATGGCGGTGGAAGCGATTCTCGCTGCGGGAGGAATTCCCGTGTGGGCTCATCCCCTGGGAGGCGAGGGCGAAAAGAGGATCACGCCGGAGGAGTTCGACCGGCAGCTTCAGACCCTTCTTTCCTACGGCATCCAGGGACTGGAATGCTGGTATTCCCGATACAGCGAAGAGGAGATCCGGGGTCTCCTTGCGCAGGCAGAAAGCCACGGCCTTGTGGTCAGCGGCGGAAGCGACTATCACGGAAAGAACAAGCCGACCATCCATCCGGGGCTTTTGAACTGTGAAAATGTGACGGTTCCGGAAGAAAGCCTTACAATATTATTGCGACTTCGGGGAACGCTTTGACCCTGAACGCAGCCTGGTGTATACTGACCACATGTCAGTCATGTAGTCAGCAGCAGACCGGGTCTGCGGGAGATAAAGTATGAAAAACAGAACTATAATACGGCGAATCGGAACTCTGGCGCTGGCGGCGGTCATGGCCGCAGCCATGCCTTTCTCTGTCCTTGCGGAGGGACCGGGGAGCGGGAACGGAACACAGACGGCGCAGCCCATGCAGGTCAGTGCATCGGCAAACGCGGCGAATGTGGAGAAACCGTCCATCGCGGCCCAGGGTGCGGCACTCTATGATGCCACCCACGGCGTGTTCCTCTTTGAGAAGAACGGAGATACCCGTTTTTATCCGGCCAGCATCACCAAGGTGATGACCGCCCTCCTTGCGGCGGAGAACCTGGATATGAACAGTACGGTCACATTTTCCAGAAGTGCGGTGACCAACCTGGAGACGGCGGCGGTGACGCTGCATGTCCAGGAAGGAGAGACCTTCCAGGTAAAGGACCTGATGTACGGTCTCTGGCTGAAATCGGCCAATGAGATTGCCAACGGTCTGGCGGAAGCCGTGGCCGGGAGCGTTCCTGCCTTTGCGGATAAGATGAACCAGAAGGCAGCCTCCCTGGGATGCACCCACACGAACTTTGTGAACCCCAACGGCCTGAACAACGCCAGCCATATGACCACGGCGAGGGATATGGCCCTTATTACGGCCGCGGCCTTTAACAACAGCCTGGTCCGCCAGGTGGCGGGAACGCTGCATTACAGCTTCCCGGCCAGCCCCAGCGTTCCCGAGGTAAGGAACCTGACCATGGGACACAAGATGCTGAATCCGGGCAACTCCCAGTATTATGAGGGATTTATCGGCGGAAAGACCGGCTATACCTCCAAGGCAGGCAATACCCTGGTTTCCGTGGCAGAGCGGGGCGGCGTCCGTCTGGTGGCGGTGATTCTGAAGAGCTCCGCAACCCACTACGCGGATACGAAGAAGCTGTTCGACTACGGCTTTGCCGTGACGGGAGCCTCCGGTGGGACGCCGGCTGTTCCGGAGACGGCTGCCCAGAGCGAGACCGCTGCGGTACAGGAAACGGCAGCTGCCCAGGAACCGAGACCGGAGGCCGGAAGCGCTCCGGTGACGGTGACCGAGGGCCCGGGCGCGGGAAGTGCAGGAGCAGTGCAGGAGACGGCGGCAGCCGCCGTGCCGGAGAGCACCGCGGCTGCGGAGACGGTTTCTTCCGGAAAGACCGGATGGGAGGAGACTGCCGAGGGATGGAAATACCGCAAGGCAGACGGCTCCTATGCAAAGGATGAGGAGCTCCTCATCAAAGAGAAGTATTATATATTTGACAGCAATGCAGTCATGCTGAAGGGCTGGAATTACGCCCGCGGCAGCTGGCGCTATTACGGCGGCAACGGCGATATGAAGTCGTCCCGCTGGATAGAAACCAACGGAATGTGGTATTATGTCACGGAGGACGGTTCCCTTCTGGTCAATGGAACCTCCCCGGACGGATATAAAGTGGATGCCAACGGCGTCTGGATCAAGTAAGGAAATCGTGTAAAGGAGAACCACGGCAGAGTATGAAAGAACTGGAAAAGACCTACAATCCCTCGGAGATTGAGGACAGACTTTACGAGAAATGGCTGAAGGGAAGATATTTTCACGCTGAAGTGAACAAGGACAAGAAGCCCTTTACCATCGTGATGCCGCCGCCGAACATCACCGGCAAGCTGCACATGGGACATGCACTTGACAATACGATGCAGGATATCCTGATCCGCTACAAGAGAATGCAGGGCTTTGAGGCACTTTGGCAGCCGGGAACGGATCATGCGGCCATCGCCACAGAGGTCAAGGTTATCAATAAGCTGAAAGAAGAGGGCATCGACAAGCAGGATCTCGGCCGCGACGGCTTCCTGGAGAAGTGCTGGGAGTGGCGCGAGGAGTACGGCAGCACCATCATCCGCCAGCTTCACATGCTGGGATCTTCCGCGGACTGGGAGAGAGAGCGCTTCACCATGGACGAGGGCTGCTCTGACGCCGTGAAGGAAGTATTCCTCA
>DMCD01000234.1 GCA_003445895.1 Lachnoclostridium sp.
AAGTATCTGAGCTGACGCAGCTCCATAGATTACCTCCTGATAGAATCTTCTGAAAGAATATAAATGATATTAATAGTTCATAGATATGAATAATTTTACAAAAAATATCGGTCAGTGTAGAATACGAATGAATTTATTAATATTTTACTAAAACATATTCAGGAGGTCAATCCTATGCGCAACGGAATTTTTCAGTTAGTGCGTCCGAAGAATGAGTACTGCATGAATTATGCGGAGGGGTGTCCGGAACGGGAGGCTCTGCTTGCGGAAGTGGAGCGTCAGGCGGCACTCACCGTGGAGATTCCCATGATCATCGGCGGGAAGGAGGTCTGGCCGGAAAGAACCATAGATGTGGCAGAACCCCAGAGACATGCCAATGTAATTGCAAAGCTGCATATCGGCGGGGAGAAGGAACTGAAGGAAGCCATCGAGGCATCCCAGAAGGCAGCGAAGGAGTGGGCGGCAACGCCCTGGGAGGACCGGGCTGCCATCTTCCTGAAGGCGGCGGATCTTCTGTCCGGCCCCTGCCGCAACCAGGTGCTTGCGGCTACTATGCTGGGACAGAGCAAGAATATGTGGGAGGCGGAGATCGATATCGCGGAGCTCTGTGATTTCCTCCGGTTCAACGCCTATTTCCTGCAGGAGATCTACAAACAGCAGCCGGGCATTACCCCCGGTGCCATCAACCGTATCGAATACCGGCCTCTGGAGGGCTTTGTGGCGGCCCTGACGCCTTTTAACTTCACCTCCATCGGCGGCAATCTGGGCTGCGCGCCGGCAGTGGCCGGCAATGTGGTGGTGTGGAAGCCCTCTACGACGGCAAGCCTTTCGAATTATTATTTCATGAAGCTGCTGATGGAGGCGGGACTTCCTGCAGGCGTCATTAATTTCGTACCCTGCCGGGGCTCAGACTTCTCAAAGTATGTCATCACCGACCCGCGGATGGCCGGATTCCATTTTACCGGTTCCACGGAGGTGTTCAACCTGGTCTGGAAGGAAGTGGGAAGCCATATCGACCGCTATCACACCTATCCCCGGCTGGTGGGAGAGACCGGCGGCAAGGACTTTGTGTTTGCCGACAGTTCCGCAGATACTGACGCCCTGGTGTCCGGCATGCTCCGTGCGGCCTTCACCTACAACGGGGAAAAGTGCTCTGCAGCTTCGAGAGCCTATATTCCGGCTTCCATCTGGCCCGGGGTGCGGGAGAAGATTCACGAAGCGATGAAGAACCTCTATGCGGGGGATATCCGGGATCCGAAGGCATTTCTGAATGCGGTCATTGACCGGACAGCCTTCGACAGGATTAAGAGCTATATTGATGCGGCGAAGGAAGATGAAGACGCGGAGATTCTCGAGGGCGGAACCTGTGATGATTCTGTGGGATATTTCATTCAGCCCACGCTGATTCTTGCGAAGAAACCGGACTACCGCAGCATGGTGGAAGAGATCTTCGGACCGGTGCTGACCGTATATGTATATGAAGACGAAAAGCAGGAGGAAGCGATTAAGCTTTGCAATACCAGCACGAAATACGGTCTGACAGGAGCCCTGTACGCCCGGGACAGAGGCGCGGTGATCCGCATCTCCCGGGAGCTGTCCCAGGCGGCCGGAAACTTCTATATCAATGAGAAGCCCACCGGTGCCGTGGTGGGACAGCAGCCATTCGGCGGCGGAAGAGCTTCCGGAACCAATGACAAGGCCGGCTCTGCCACCAATATGATGCGCTGGGTAAGCCAGAGGTCCATCAAGGAGGTTCTGGTGCCCGAGCGGGAGGTGCTGCAGCCGCATATGCTGTAAGGCAGAAGGACTGCCGGTCCGTTATTAAATATATCCGAAACAGAAAAGGAAGCCCCTGGCCGATGGGTGGGTGTCATCGGACAGGGGCTTCTCCGGCATCTCTGGAGATTATTCAATCAGTTATATTCTGATATGAAACGCTGATTATTTGCAGACAGTTTTTATGATAACGCTATTAGATATACTAATAATTCCTTGATGTATAGATAAGAATTTTCCTGTTCCTGATTCTATGTTATTATGACAGAGGACAGAAGAGAAGACAGAAGCTGAATGGCATATATAAGAAGTGCTTATAACTAAAGACAGAATCCGAAAACGGGGAAAATACTATGGATGAAAGAAAGCTTCGGACGCTGCTGACCGTGCTGTCGGCGGGGAGCCTGAATTCGGCGGCGGAGCGGCTGTCCTGCACACAGTCGGCTGTCACCCAGATGATGAACAGCATTGAGAATGAGCTGGGCTTTGCGGTTTTTACGCGTACTAACAAAGGCGTTGCCCTGACCGAGGAAGGGGACAGGATTCTCCCTTATATTACGGCGGCGGATGCGGCACTGTCCGAACTGGCCGAAGAGGCCGGGAGGATCGCAAAGGGGGACGGCACAAAACTGATTGTGGGGACATTTTCCAGTATCAGCGCCACCTGGCTTCCCGGGGCTATCAATGCCTTCCGCAGGGAGCGGCCGGATGTAAAGTTTGAGATTATCGTGGGGACGGATAATCTGCCCGTACTGCTGGAAGAGGGCGGCGTTCACATGATTCTGGCGGATGAGTACCGTCGGGGCAGAGGAACATGGCATCCCGTCATGGAAGACCCCTTCTACGCGGTGGTTCCGGAGAAGTATGCGGTGGGGGAGAGAAGCTCTATCACCCTGGAGGAGCTGCGAGAGTATCCGCTGATTGCGGCGAGCCTGGATATGCACTTTGCAGGGGCGGACCGGGTCCTGGAAGC
>DMCD01000066.1:0-2678 GCA_003445895.1 Lachnoclostridium sp.
GCGCGCTGGCCGTCATGCCGACGAAGGAAGAGGTGGAAAACTACCTTCGGGAGCAGGGCTGTTAAGCAATATTCTTTTTGTTTTTTAATTTCACTGCGGCAAGGATGCCTGCGAGCAGCACGAGAGTCGATATGCCTGTGAGAATCAGTGCATTCCGGATTTCTTCGGTGCTCATGCCGGTTTCCTCTGCCGCATTTTCGTTCATCGGGCCGCCGTGTCCGCCCTGACCGCCCCGCCTGTACATGGAGACTGCATCACCTGCCCCGGCTGTTTCTCCGGATGCATCCGTCCAATCCGGTGCCTGGCCCTCCATACCCTGCGGAGGTTCCGGCATTTCGCCGTCCATACCTTCCGGGGGTTCCGGCATTTCGCCGTCGGCATTTTCCCGCATCGGACCGCCGCCCATGCCGCCGCCCATGTGACCGCCGAATCCGCCGCCCTGACCGCCGCCGAATCCGCCCATGCCGCCGAACCCGGCATTGCCGAAGGTCGCTGCGGTCTCGGACAGTTCCACGCTGTTTTCGGTTTCTCCGGTGACCAGGGTGCAGCTCTTCCCCACAGAAAGATCCGGGGAGCTCAGCACCAGGGAGGAGAAGCTGTACGGGATTTCCGCTTCCAGAAGCACGCTGCCGTTCTCATCCAGCAGCTGTACGGTTTCGCCTGCTGCATTCGTCGTGTCGTACTTGTACATCAGGGAGACCTGGGCAGAATCTGCGCTCATGGCCTCCGCCATGCCGGAGCTTCCCGCAGCGATGACGGTACCGCCGTTGATATAGCACTGGCCGCCGGATTCACTGCCGAAGTCGATGGCGTTGTTCATGCCGTCTGCATTGACGCTTACGAACACGGTACCGCCGTTTATCACGATGTCGCCGTTGGAATCAAGGCCGTCCACGTCCCGTCCGTTTTCGGAGAGGAGGGTGATGGTTCCGTCGTTTATGGTGAGGAGCGAGTCGGTTCCGCCCGCGTTCATGCCGTCGTCTGTAAAATTAACGGAGATGTCGCCGCCGTCGATGGTGATGGTTTTGGCCTCCATTCCTTCGGCGCACTCCGTGATGTTGATGGTGCCGGATTCTACGGTGAGCCAGTCCGTATCATCATCGTTGGAAACGGTGATGCCGTCGTCTTTGCAGGAGATGGCAAGGGTCATATTGCCGAACACCGCGCTGTCGTTTGCGTGGATGCCGTCCTCCTTCGCCGTCACGGAGATGTCGCCGCCGGCAATGCGCAGATCGTCGTTGCAGACGATGCCGTGCCGGTATTCTGCCGTCACGCTGAGGCTTCCGGCGCCGTTAATGGTGAGGTCGTCCCTGGAGAATATGGCGCCGCGGATGCTGTTTTCCACGGCGGTTTCGGAGTATTCCGCACCGCTGGTGAAGGAATTCTCTGTCCCGTCGGCCAGGGTGAGGAAGACCTTGTCCGCCTCTTCGATGTCCAGGGCTGCGCTGTCGGAACAGGAGACCACGGCACCGTTCAGGAGAATCCAGGTTTTTCCGCTGGTTTTGGAGGTTTCATCCACAATGACGGACCCGTCCGTGAGCGTACCCTGCAGGACATAGCTTCCTGCCGCGTAGATGACGAGGTCCCCGTCCCGGAAATAGGCGCCTTCGCCGTCGATTTCCGCATTGTCACCGGTGAGGGTGATGACGGTTGCGCCCTCGGTACTCCAGTCCGCGTACAGGTCGTTGTCGGTGAAGTCCGTCTGGGCCTCCTCCGGCACGATCTTCTGTATTCCCAGGGATTCCCCTCTGGTAAATGCCGCCGTAATCAGAAGTGCTGCGATAATGGCGATCACGGCGATTTTATCGATGATTCTGCTTCCTGCCATCGCCGAATTCCTCCATTTATCCCATGTAGTCGCCATTGTAGGAAACGAGAACCGCATCCTCCACACCCGCAAGGTCTGACAGGCCGTTGATGAAATCGGTGCTGTCATCCTTCAGGCGGATCTCCAGATTCAGCTCCACCGTTCCCTTTCGGGCGGTCTTGCTCTTGACAATGCATTTTTCCACAAGGGGATTCAGAAAAGCCTCCGCGGCCTTCTCGCTGTCTGCGCCGTCGCAGTGCAGAACCAGGATATAGGGGTTCTTATAGGCCTTCCGGTTGGCAAAAAGCATCAGCACAAGGCCGATAACCACGGAACCGATGACGGCCAGGGGAATCATTCCCGCGGCCAGCACGATGCCTGCCGCGATGGACCAGAACAGAAACGCGATGTCCAGGGGCTCCTTGATCGCCGTACGGAAACGGACGATGGACAGAGCACCGACCATACCAAGGGAGAGCACCACGTTGCTGGAGATTGCCAGGATGACGAGAGCCGTGATCATCGTCATGGCGATGAGGGTCACGCCGAAGCTGGAGGAGAACATTACGCCGGAGTAGGTTTTCTTATATACATAAAAGATGAACAGGCCCAGGCAGAAGGACAGTCCCAGCGCCAGAACCATGTCCAGCGGACTGACTGCGGTTACGTTGTTCAGGAAACTTGATTTGAAGATGTCGCTGAATGTCATTTTCATTTACCCCCATGTGATTAATCGTAGATTCTGCAGGCTGCATATTTGGAAAATGCGCCCTCTCTTCTTCCGTGAATCTGGACAATGTCCCGGATGATGTCCGGAAGGTAGGCGTCCCACTTGACTTCCAGGATGATGCCGGTGCCGCCGGCCATCTCC
>DMCD01000066.1:2809-4072 GCA_003445895.1 Lachnoclostridium sp.
CCGGTGTGGATGTCATAGTCAAAGGTGACCCGGACATTGCCCGGCCCGTAGATATAGGGCTCTCGCGTGTAGTCCACGATGGTGCGTCCCTTAAGGCCCTGATAACGCATCTTGCAGTAGAGCTCTTCCAGAAGGGGCCGCCGTTTTTTGGCGGATTCCGGATCCTTTGCGAGTATTTCCATTTCCTCCGCGATCCAGTCGATGTTCCCGTCCGCAATGTTCTGTGCTTCCCCGGCGGTCAGGTGACAGCTGTACTTTGTGCCCAGGCCCTTCACCTTGCTCTTTTTTTCCAGGTGAATCAGGGAGGTGTCGTGATTGTAGTAGCGGATCCGGAACTTCTCCCGCATGTTCACGCCGTCAATCTTCTCCCGCAGGGCCTTGTCCGACAGATTGTCGAAGTAGAGACTCCGGATGAAATACTTTCCGTCCACCGTGTGAGGGTCCTGGTGCGCTACCGCCCTGAGGCCCTGCCGTATGGCAATCAGGTCCGAATAGGTGATTTCATGTTTGATTTCGTGCCGGTAATGGATATCATCCAACTGCCGCACCTCCTTTTCCTGCCGGTCTGCAGATTGCTGTCGGAACCGGTATTTAAGTATGCCTCATTATCACCGAAACATGTGACCAAACTGTGATTATCATGTGTTGATTCTGTGAGAGAATGTGTCGATTCTGTGAGAAATCGGGGCAGGATCCCGGAGTGAACAGCAGCGCCTTGACTTTTTCGGTCTGATTTCGGCCTGCCCTCTTGCGGTACATCTCAGCCGTGCTGATTCCGGACTTCCGGGATGTATTATTTTCGTTGTAATAAGCAGTATCTGAGCAAATACATCCCTAATTCTTTACAGACGAAAGGAAGGGCTGCAGATTCTTTCGATTCTGTTCTCGAATCGAAAGAATCTGCAGCCCTCCTTGCTCTAAATATGAAAAAATACAGCTCTGTCAGGTTTCCAAATGCGGTTTCAGATGTATTTCAGAAAACTGTCATCTGAAGCGCAGAGAAAATACAGCCCGGAAGCGATTTTCATGATGAAAGGGGATGAATTCGCACTATTTTATGCCCTTTTTGCCCGGCTTATGCCGGTTCAATATGGTTCACTCCGGCTCCGCCGAAACCGGCCGGAGAATTCTGCAATTACAGCAGTTCCACCAGCTCGATCCTGAAGTTCAGCTCTTTGCCTGCCATCTCATGGTTGGCGTCGAAGGTGATGGTGGTCTCGTCCTTTGCGGTTACCTGAACCGGGAAGGAACGCATGCCGTTGT
>DMCD01000034.1 GCA_003445895.1 Lachnoclostridium sp.
GCCTTGGGCAGCCAGATATGAAGCGGGAACATGCCGGCCTTGGCGCCGAATCCCAGAAGGATGCAGATACCGGAGGCGAGCACCATCCGCTGGTCGGCCTCTCTCACCGCCGCGGGAAGCTCCGCAAAGGACAGGGTTTTCGCCGTATAATTGAGCATCGCCAGACCCATAAACAGAATCAGGCCGCCGATCACCGCAATAAACAGGTAGGTATAGCCTGCGCGAATCGCTTCCTTCGTCTCCTCATGAATGACCCAGGTAAAGCTGGTAAAGGAGAGAATCTCGAAGAAAACGAAGCTGGTCATAAAGTCTCCGGAAAGCATCACGCCCTCCGTAGCTCCCAGTGTCACCAGCACGAAAAACCAGTAGCGGTTCAGATTCTCCCGCTCATGGAGAAAATACTCCTTCGCAAACGCCGTGGTAAAAAACCACATCACGGCAGTGACCGCCGCGTAGACGATGCGGAATCCGTCCGTTGTGAAGGTGAGATTTCCGGTCAGAATCCCGGATATCATAAACTCCGGCTGCGTGCGCGGAAGAAACAGCACCAGAACAAGCTCCAGACCGCAGGCAAGAATACAGAATACATCTCTCCGGTTCCCCGCCTCGGGGTCCTCCTCTTCTCTTCTGCCGATGAGGGCGGACAGCACCGCCCAGAGAAAAGGCAGAAACACGATAAAACCAATCAGCATAGCTTCTCCCATCAGAGACTCCCGCCGGCGATGGCCGTCACAAGGCGCAGCACCGGTTCGGGATACACTCCAAACAGAACATTAATCACCGTAAAGAATACAATCGGGAACGTCATCCTGACGCCTGCTTCCGTCACATCGGAGCCCTCACCGTAGTGGTCGGTTCCCTGCATCGGGAAAAAGGCGCGGGCTGCCACGGTCAGCGTATACATCGCACAGAGAAATGCTGCGATGATCAGCGCGATCATGCCCATCATTCCCCAGACGGTCCCGTGCCTTGCCGCCGCCAGCAGCAGATTCCACTTTGACACGAAGCCGCAGAACAGGGGAATGCCCGTCAGCGAAAGCGCTCCCAGGGTATAGCAGGCAAATGTCACCGGCATCCTCTTTCCGATGCCGTTCATCTCATACAGATATTCATTCGCCGTCTGGTGCATGAAGGCTCCCGCACACAGGAAGAGACACATCTTGATGATCCCGTGAAAAAGCATATGGGCCAGACCGCCCTTAAAGCCGTCCGGTGTCATCAGCAGCACGCCGAACAGCATGTAGGAAAGGTTGCTGACCGTCGACCAGGCCAGTCTTCTCTTGAAATGTCTGGCGCGGAGTGCCATAAAGGCCGCATATACAAGGGTAAATGCCGCCGTCACCAGGCAGATATGCTGCACGTCGGTTCCCCCCACGTAATTCGGTCCGTAGACGTACCATGCCATGCGCATGACCGCAAAAACGCCGGAATTTACCACCGCCACGGCGTGCAGAAGGGCCGTCACCGGCGTAGGTGCGACGGAGGCCAGCGGAAGCCACCGGGACAGCGGGAACAGCGCCGCCTTGGTGCCGAAACCGAAAAAGCCGAACAGAAACGCCAGAAGAAGCATCGGATCACCGGGAGCCGCGTTAAGGCAGCCGCCGTACTCGAAATTGGCTCCTCCGCTGTTCAGGGTTGTCAGCACCATTGTAAAGAAGGACAGGGATGCTCCGCCGATGGTATACGCCGCATAGATTCGCCCGGCGTACATGCTTTCATGGTTTCCGTAATGGGTCACCAGCGGAAGCGTCACCAGCGTCAGCATCTCATAAAACACATACAGGGTCGTCATGTTGCCGGAAAAAGCAATTCCCAGGGTAATGCCGTAGGTCATGACATAAAAGGCAAAGAATACATTCTTAAACTTCGAATGCTTCAGGTATTCGAAGGCGTACAGCAGCACAACAGGCCACATGACGGACACCATTCCGGCAAACAGCATGGAAAGGCCGTCCATCGTCAGGTCAATGGAAAATCCCCTTGTAAACGCGTAGAGCTCAATCCGCTCTCTTCTTCCGAAGAGCAGGGCAATCCAGACCAGAACGGATGTCAGGCAGCATACCGCCTCCGCATAAATCTCTCTTGGCCGGTCCTCATGAAAGCCCGGCAGGACAATCCCGGTTCCGCCGATAATCGGCACAAGAATCGGAACCAGTAAAAACAAAGGACTCAACTTATTATCCTCCCAAGTGCACATTGCCGCCGAAGATACCGACCGCCAGTGCAACGAAGCAGAGGCAGATCATGGGAACTGTCATAAGCGGCGAAGGTTCCGCGCTTCCGGCCTTCTCTTCCGTCTCAAATCCGCCGCCCGGGAAGAAGGCGTCCACCACCACCGTGAGAAGATATCCGGCGGTGAGCAGGGCGGAAATCAGAAGAATCACCGGGGGAAGAACGGCATACAGCCCCAGGCCGTTGTGAAGGGACGCCTGGGCAATCACCCACTTGCTGAGGAACCCGCCCATGGGCGGAATGCCCACCAGCGAAAGGGAAGCGACGGTAAAGCACAGCATGGTGACAGGCATAAGCTTTCCCACGCCCTTAAGCTCTTCGACTCTTCTCTTCCCCAGCTTATAGATAAGCACGCCCGCGCAGAGGAACAGGCATCCCTTGGAGGATGCGTGGCTCAGCACATGAAGAAGCGCACCCTGCATGCCCTCCTCCGAGAGAAAGGAAAGGGACAGCAGAATGTATGAAATCTGGCTGACGGTGGAATAAGCCAGCCGTTTTTTCAGATTGTGTTCCCGGTAAGCCATCATGGAACCCATGAAGATGGTCAGCATTGCCAGTGTCATCCATGCGTACTGTACCCAGGTGCCCCGGATAAGATCCGTTCCCACGGAATAGTAAACCAGGCGGATCACGGCGATAACGCCGGCCTTGGCGATAATACCGGACAGCAGCGAGGACGCCGGCGCAGGGGCGATGGGATGGGCCGTCGGCAGCCATCCGTGCATGGGATACAGTCCCGCCTTCGTGCCGAATCCGCTGATGCCGATCATGGTCCCGATGAGCATCAAGTTCTCTCTGCCTGCAATCTTTGCCGGATCGAGAAAGCCGCCTTTCACAAACTCCGCATTCCCGGAAGTGAAATAATACACAAAGAAGACGGCGAGAAGTCCCATCAGGGCGCCTGCGATGGAATAGAACAGATACTTTAAGCCCGCCGAAACCGCATCCTTTGTCAGCTCATGAAGCACCATCGGCATGGACAGAAGGGTCAGCATCTCGAAGCAGAAATAAAGCGTCAGAAGGTTCGAGGCCAGGCATACGGCAATCAACGCCGTAAAAGACAGGAAGTAGAAGGTGAAAAACATTTCCACCCTCTCTTCCATCTTCATATACTCAAAGGAATAAAAGCATACGGCCGTGTACAGGATCATAACCGCCGCAAGGAATACCGTACCGAGCCTGTCCGGTGCAAACGCCATGTGAAGATTCTCAGACAGCGTGAGGAAGGTAATGTGCTCTCCGGAGCGGAGCGCCAGGATACAGAGCACGTCCGCCAGGAGTACAATCACCGTATAACAGGTATTCCGCACCTTTTCCCGGGGTCTGAATACCGACACGATGATGCCGGCAATTGCCGGAAACAGAATCGCGATAATCAGAGACATCTTGCTATCCTCCTTGCTATCCGAACATTGACAGTCCGTTCTGTATCAGACGGATATAAAACCAGGAAACCATTCCCATGGACAGATTGGCGCCAATCAGAAGAACCATCGGCATCCGGTAATGCCAGATGCCCGG
>DMCD01000211.1 GCA_003445895.1 Lachnoclostridium sp.
CCTTAATCCAGGAATGTCACCGCCTTGCACGGTGTTCTGTAATTGTACTCGGCATACTTGATACCGGTCTTGGCCGTGCTGGCGTGGATGATCTGTCCGTCGCCGATGTACAGGGCCACATGGTTGATGGTGCTGCCGCTCGCATAGAACAGCAGATCGCCCGGCTGGATATCCGATACCGGAATCTCCCGGCCCTTCGCCGCCTGGTCTCTGGAGCTTCTGCCCGTCGAGATGCCGAAGTGTGCGAAGATGGACATGGTAAATCCGGAGCAGTCCGCACCGTTGGTCAGGCTCGTTCCGCCATAGACGTAAGGATTGCCGATGAACTGCTTTGCATAGGCAACGATAGCCGAACGGGTCGCATTGGCGACTGCGGCCTGGCTGCCGGAGCTTCTGGAACGGCCTGTGCCGTCACCGCCGCCCGGTCCCTTCATGGTGCCGCCGGCTGCATTGTTCTCCGCGCTGACCACATTCGAGCTGGCCGTTTCCGGACTCTGTTCCGTGGACGGCTTCTGCTCCTGGGCAGCATCCGGCGGAGCCGCTTCCTGTCCGGCGACAGGACCGCTTCCATCCTCAGGCGCCGCCTCTGCGCCGGCTTCCTGAATAGCCGCGTTCATGCTGGCCATGGCCGCTTCCGCTTCCTGGCGCAGCTGTGCGTCGCTGGCTGCCTTCTGGGCCTCTTCCTCCATTGTCATGGCGTGCTTGAACTGCACGCGGGTATTGATATATTCCTTGGAAACATAACCCGTCAGGTCTTCATCGACACGGATCTTTGCGAAATCTCCCTCTTCTCCGATCACCTCATATTCTTCTCTCGGTGAAAGAAGGTCCAGGATCTCCGAATCCGTGCTGGCTGCCTGGCGGAGTCTAAGAGACGTCTGGCTGGCAACGGTCGCAATGGACAGACCCACCTGACCGGCCTTGGCTTCCGCCTCTTCTCCCGTGATGAAATATTCCGCCTTGATATAACCGGTGACCTTGCCGGAGCGGATCTTATACCACTGTCCGTCCTCTCCGTCCACGGTCTCCAGAATGTCCGCTGCGGCATCCTCAAAAATCTTACCTACCACATTGCCGTAGGTGCCGGCTTCCGACCGGACATTCGCATAGTTGCTTCCCTTGAAAATAGCGATATTATCATAATCCGACTTTGCAGCCGCGGAAACGATCTCTTCCTCGTTCAGTCCGTCGCTGTATCCTTCGGTCGGCAGATCTGCATATGCAGTCATTCCCGCGGGGCAGGCCACCGCAAGAAGTCCCGATACGACCAATACTCTGAATATATTCTTCATTCGATAACCTCCGAAGATCTGTTCTGCCAAACGTCCCTAGTATACCATAGAACCGCACTTTCATACAATGCAACTATCCGACAAAACACCGACGTTTTTTTCTGTTTTTTATTACAGATTTATGACAGTCTGTCACCTTTTCCCCCTCCGCAGAATCTGCCGCGGCGGTTGCGAAGTGCCGGATTCGCGCTATACTATATAATAGAAGGAGGCACTACCATGGCAGACAGAAAAACCGTACTCGTAACCGGCGCTTCCCGCGGCATCGGGAAAGCAATCGCCATCCGCTACGCCCAGATGGGCTACAACCTCGCCATCACCTGCATTCACCGGCAGGAGCAGCTGATGCAGACCATGCTGGAAATAGAGGATTACCAGGTGGAATGCATGACCTTTGTCGGCGATGCCGGAGACTATGAGAGCTGCAGAAAGCTTTTCGAACGGATTCATGATACCTACGGCCACCTGGATGTGCTGGTCAATAATGCCGGCATCGCCTATCTGGGGCTGATTCAGGATATGTCCCCGGAGGAATGGGACCATCTGATCCGCACGAATCTCACCTCCGTCTTCAACTGCTGCCGTCTCGCGGTCCCGGAGATGATTCGCCGCAAACAGGGCAAGATTATCAACATCTCCTCGGTCTGGGGATCGGTGGGCGCTTCCTGTGAAGCTGCCTACTCTGCTGCCAAGGGCGGCATCAACGGTTTCACCCGTGCCCTCGCCAAGGAGCTGGCTCCCAGCAACATTCAGGTCAATGCCATCGCCTGCGGTGCCATCGACACAGAGATGAACCATATTCTCAGCGAAGAGGATCTCATCGCGCTGGCAGAAGAAATTCCCGCCGGACGTCTCGGCCGGGCGGAAGAAGTTGCGGATCTTGCCTATCGCCTCGGCTCGGAAAACGAGTACCTGACCGGGCAGATCATCGGTCTGGACGGCGGCTGGACCTGAAAACCATCAGCTGAACTGATTTAGCGGAGGCATTTTCCATAAAAATTATTTATGCAATAAATTCTATCAATTCTCCGATTGAACGCTGTACTAGACTGTAGTACAGAAAGCGCCCTATTTCTGCGAACCGTGCAGAATAGGGCGCTTATTTAAATATTTTTATAATTTTTATAATTTATTTATAAATTGTTGACCGTGAAAAGGAAAAATGCTAAAATTTATGCATAAATTAGTGACCTTTTTTAGCAGTAACTCATAAGTATCGGGTATTGAAAGGGCTTAGCTCCGCAAATACCTCCATAAGGGGAATGCGGCCGGGAGAGGAGAAGTGATGAAGATACGGCCGGAAAATCTTGTTCTTAAGAAAAGGA
>DMCD01000177.1 GCA_003445895.1 Lachnoclostridium sp.
GGCCGGGGTTCTTTCTTCTTCTTTTTCTTTTTCCCGGGTGTATCTTCCTCATCCTCCGGCTGTGCTTCTGCAGGAAGTTCCGAAGGCTTTTCTTCCGCAGTCACCTCCGCAGCGGATGGCTGAGCTTCCGCTTCCGCAGGCACAATCGGCTCACCGGCAGTCTCCGCAGGTTTCACAGCTTCCCCGGCGGGTTCTTCCGGAATATCCGAAGACACGGATGCCTCTTCCGAAAGGATCGTCTCGGTGCCGTCCGGCACGGCCTCCTGCGGGGTCTTCTCCTTCTTCTTCCGTTTCTTCTTCGGAGATGACGATAGTATCGTCCTGCCGAATACCTTCACGGAATAGTATATCCCGTCTTCGTATCCTCCGCGAATGCTCAGAAGACGCAAAAGCCAGGTAACCGTGGCCTCCGCTTTCTTTGACTTATGAAACTCCCCGTCCAGCCGGTACCGGATGGGCACCAGCAGAACCAGCAGAAGGATCAGAAGAACCAGGCCGAGAATGACCGCAAGCACAATGCCGAGCACCTTCAGGATGGTCAGCAGTATGTGAAGCATTATAACATCCTTTCCAGTTCAAAGGAGCCGGTGGTGCGGTACAGGCGTCCGACAATCTGTCCCGCCACTTCCAGCGCCTCGTCATATCCCTTTGCCACGCCTACCACAAGAAGATCCTGCCGTTCTTCATACCAGTCCTTTTCCAGCTCTTTTGCCGGTATGATATCCAGAATATTCTTCGGATTCATTGCGGGTACGATGACATAGATGCCCCGCAGCCCCTTTTTGCTGCGGATTTTCTCCAGAATGTCAAAACGATGCCGGGAGGCCTTTTCTCCCATGACCATATGTTCATACCACTCTGTCATTGAGAACTCTCCTTGCAAGATCAAGCGCCGTCTCAGCTGCCTGCTCCCGGATCTTTTCCCTGTTTCCTCGGAAATGATACTCCTCGACAACAATCCTGTCCCGGAGCGCACAGCCGATATATACCAGTCCTACCGGCTTCTCGGCGGTTCCACCGTCGGGACCGGCAAGCCCGGTTACGGAAACCGCGATATCCGCCTTGCCCTCCGCAAGGGCTCCGGCAGCCATCTCTGCGGCAGTTTCCGCACTCACGGCCGTGAATTTCTTCAGCGTCTTCTTCTTAACTCCGACCATGCGGTGCTTCGCCTTGTCAGAATAGGTGATAAAGCTGCCCCGGAACACATCCGATGCGCCGGACACATTCACCAGTCTTGCGCTCAGCATGCCGGCGGTGCAGGATTCCGCTGCGGTGAACAAAAGTCCCTGTTCCTTCAGCATCCGGACAACCACGTCCTCCAGCGTCTCCTTCTCCTCGGTGGTGAATACCTCCCGGGGGAACCGGCCCGTAATCTCACGGACCACCGGCATCAGAATCTCCTCCGCTTCTTCCGCCGTCGGAGCCTTCGCCGTAACCCTTACATGTACCTCCCGGGGCTTTGCGTAAGTCGCAATGGTAGGATTCGTCTGGGCATCAATCAGGTCCAGCAGCCGTTCCTCCACGGTGCTCTCGCCGATACCGCAGATCTTGATCATCCGGGAGCGGAGTACGCTGTCGCTCTTTGCACCAAGATAGGGAATCACCTGATTCTCCGTCATCGGAATCAGCTCTCCGGGCGGTCCCGGCAGAAGCACGGCGCACTTTCCGTCCTTTTCGATGGCCAGGCCGGGAGCCGTGCCGTTGCCGTTGATAAAAATCGTCTGTCCTTCCGGCACCATCGCCTGGCGGTAAATGCTTTTTGCGATATTCGTCCGCTTTCTTGCCGCCAGCCAGTCATCAATGGCCTGCCGGACGGCTGTATCTTCCACCAGCGGAATTCCCATCTCCTCACAGCAGATATCCTTGGTGATATCATCCTCCGTGGGACCCAGGCCGCCGCTGAGAATAATCAGGTCCGTCCGGTCAAGGGCTGTCCGGATTACCCGGCGAAGCCGTTCGGGATTATCTCCCACCGAGGTCTGATAAAGGACCTCATAGCCCAGACCTGCACACTTTTCCGCAAGAAACTTCGCGTTGGTATTCAGAATATTCCCCATCAGTATCTCGGTACCGACGGAAATCAGCTCCACAGTCATAATCAGATGTCTCCTGTCAGCAGAATCTGATAGTTCTTCTTAATATAGTCCACCAGAGAAATAATGGTCAGTGCAAGGGCAACCCAGATGCAGATCTGCTTTGGGATCTCCAGGGCCGGAATATCCAGAATCATCAGGATAACCGCAAACATCTGGAAGGTTGTCTTCCACTTGCCCCAGTAGCTGGCTGCGATCACGACGCCGTTGTCTGAGGCCACAAGGCGGAATCCGCTGATGATGAACTCCCGTCCGATGATGATGACAACCATCCAGGCGGGAATCTGGCCCAGATCAATCAGGCAGATCAGTGCGGAGCAGACCAGAAGCTTGTCCGCCAGCGGATCCATAAACTTACCGAAATCCGTTACCAGGTTGTACTTTCTGGCGATCTTTCCGTCGGCTAAATCCGTCAGGCTGGCGATAATAAACAGGGCCAGCGCAATCATACGGAAGGTGTAATTCTCCCCGTGCTGCCAGAGAAGGAAGAATACAAAAAACGGAACCATAACCATACGCAGTGTCGTAAGCTTATTCGGCAGATTCATCTTCAATTACCCCCTTGAGATCATATTCCACAGCATCGGTCACGAGAGCATGCACTATCGTGCCGGAAATCAGGTCCAGGTCAGACCTGAGGTATATCTGGGAATCCACATTCGGCGCGTCCATATAGGTCCGGCCGACATAGATTCCTTCTTCGGGAATCCGTCCCTCAATTATCACGTCCAGCCGGGTGCCGACCATGGAAGCTGCCTTTTCAAAGGCGATCTCCTGCTGCATCTCCATGATCTCGTCCCGCCGTTCTTCCTTCAGTTCCTCCGGAACCTGATCCGGATACTCCGCGGCCGGCGTATCCTCCTCCTGTGAATAGGTAAATACGCCAAGACGGTCGAATTCCATATCATTCACAAAATCCAGAAGAATCTCGTGATCCTCCTCCGTCTCTCCCGGGAATCCGGAGATCAGCGTCGTCCTGAGACATACATCCGGGATGCGTTCCCGGATCCTTGCGATTCGTTCCCGGATCTCCGCCTGGGTCGTTCTTCGTCCCATACGCCGGAGTATGGAATCGCTGGCGTGCTGAATCGGAAGGTCAATATAATGCAGTACCTTCGGTAGGGTGGCGATGGCCTCCAGCAGTTCATCATCGATCTCCTCCGGGTAGCAGTACTGAATCCGGATCCACTCGATGCCCTCGATCTCCGAGAGCTTCCGGAGCAGAACCGGCAGCATCTTCTTTCCGGTCAGATCCGTTCCGTACAGGGTTGTCTCCTGGGCCACAAGGATCAGCTCCTTCACGCCCTGGGCGGCCAGCTGTCTTGCTTCCGACAGAAGCTTAACGATGGGAACGCTGCGGTAGGGTCCCCGCAGATAGGGAATGATGCAGTAGGTGCACCGCTTATTGCATCCCTCGGCGATCTTCAGGAAGGAATAGTATCCTCCGGTTGTGAGAATTCTCTCGCCGGATTCTTCTGCGGCATCCTCCAGCTTCCGGAAAGCCGTAACCTTCGTTTCGCCGCCCAGCACACGGTCAATCACACTGCAGATCTCGCCGCAGGAATTCGTGCCGAGAATGGCATCCACCTCCGGGATCTCCCGGAGGACCTCCTCTTTATATCGCTCTGCCATGCATCCGGCGACCACCAGAACCCGGCAGCTGCCCTCGCTTTTCAGTGATGCAAGGTCCAGGATGGTATTGATGCTCTCCTCTTTTGCCGCATCGATGAATGCACATGTATTAACAACAATAATCTCCGCTTCGGTTTCATCGTCGGTCAGGGTATACCCCTCCCGCCTGAGAAGCCCCAGCATCATCTCGGAATCCACCAGGTTTTTGTCACATCCCAGGGAAACGCAAAGTATCTTCATGCAGTCCTATACCTCAAAACACAGAAGCCATCACCATGGAAAACTCACAGTGACAGCCTCTTAACTAGTCAGTTTTTCTCTTCAGAACCCTCTTCGTCAGACAATATCTGCACCTTACCCTGGTAAATCTCATCGATCGCGACAGACAGAGGCTTTCTGCCGTCGTCTTCCTGAGAAGAATCCATGCCAGCCACAATCTGTCTCGCACGCTTTGCGGACGCGATAACGATGGAATAGCGGCTCTGTACCGTGGGTCTCTCCGGATGTCCGGAGTACTTGTTGGCGGAATTGATCAGGTCATTGTATGACGGACGCAGCATCATAATAAATCATATCTCCCTTCAGAAACGTTTCATCTGTTCTTTTATATCTTTTACAAATCCAAGATGATTATTCATCCTGGCCCTTGCGGTCTGTATTACGCCGTGCACCGCATCGGCACACCGTTCGATCTCATCATTGATCAGCAGGTAATCATACTGTTCCATGCCTTCGGCTTCCTGTACGGCACGGGAAAGCCTTTTTCTCACGGTCTCGATATCTTCTGTTCCCCGTCCGATCAGGCGCCGCTCCAGCTCGTCGGCACTCGGCGGCGTCACGAAGATGAGAATCGCCTCGGGGAACTGCTTCCGTACCTGAAGAGCTCCCTGTATCTCGATCTCTAAAAGTACATTTTTCCCCTGCTCCAGATTCTTCATGACGTAGTCTCTGGGGGTTCCGTAGGAATGGTTCACATAGCGGGCATACTCCAGAAGCTCGCCCTCCTCCGCCATCCGGTCAAATTCCTCCTGCGTGCGGAAAAAATACTCTCTGCCGTCCTTCTCTCCCTCCCGGGGAGCCCGGGTTGTGACAGATATGGAGAGCGCATAGGAGTCATACTTGTCCAGAAGCGCATGCATAAGCGTTCCCTTGCCGGCGCCCGAGAATCCGGAAATCACAGCAAGCACACCACGATTGTCCATAAATACCTCTTATTCCAGATTCTGAATCTGCTCCCGAATCTTCTCAATCAGCGTCTTCAGTGCAATTCCGTTATCGCTGACAGCCAGGTTGTTGGCCTTGGACAGGATGGTATTGGCTTCCCGGTTCATCTCCTGTGCGATGAAATCCAGCTTTCTTCCCACACTGCCGCCGCGGGTCAGTTCCTTTCTGGTCGCATCAATATGACTGCGCAGACGCACGGTCTCCTCATCGGTGCAGATCTTATCGGAATAAGCTGTCACCTCCGTCGCAATCAGGCTTTCCTCGATCTGGGTGCTGCCCAGCAGTTCCTGTACCTTGTCGATCAGGTGCTGCCGGTACTCCTCCACAATCTTCGGCGAACGCTCAATAATGTCATTCACAATCACGGACATGTCATCGAGTTTTCCGAGAAGGTCTGTCCGGAGGTTTTCGCCCTCACGGATGCGGGACTCGACAAACTTCTCCGCAGCAGACCGGATCACCGGCTCCAGAATCCTCCAGAGATGATCCTCGTCGTCTCTCTCTTCCTCCATGGAAAAGATCTCCGGCATGGACGCCAGACGGGAGACGGAAATATCATTCACAATGCCAAATTTCTCTGACATCCTGCGGAAATAGGACATATACTCTTCCGCCAGCGTGTGGTTATACTTCAAGGTAACCCTGTTTTCCGCGTAGTCTTCATATGTGATAAAGACATCCACCTTGCCGCGCTCCATATATTCCTTCAGCAGAGCACGGATGGGTGCTTCGAGAAAATTCAGCTTTCTCGGCATCTTGATCGACAGATCAAGATATCGGTGGTTCACCGCCTTCATTTCCACAGACAGCCGGTACTCCTCCGTGATCACCTCACAGCGGCCGAAACCGGTCATGCTTTTTACCATAATCTGTACACCTCAGACTTTCATAAACATAGTCTAAATAATTATATGATAAATCCATATTTCAGTCAATGGAAACCACGCCGCCTCATCCTATCTCTTCATTCCCTCGACCTGGGCCTTCCACTCCGGATAACTGTCTCTTCTCATCACCGCAAAGCTGTAGGGATACCGGATCTCCGCCCCTTTGCAGGCGGCTTCCAGGTCCGCAATGGACCCCCGGATATGGGAGGCACTTGCGGTGGCGAAGGGAATCACCTTCTTTCCTGCCAGGTCGCAGCGGGAAAGGAATTCCTTCATGAAGGCAGGTACTGTTCCATACCATATGGGATAGCCCACAAATACGGTATCGTATGCACTGAGATCCGGCACCTCGGTCTTAACCGCCGCACTCATCTTCGCGCGCTTTTCCCTGGCCACTCTGGCTACTGCCGCAAAAAAGCTGCCGTAATCCTCAGCCGGCTCCACTTTAAACATGTCCGCCGAAAAATCTCTGCTGATTTTCTTTGCCAGTTTTTCCGTAGTACCTTTGTTTGAGCAGTAAATAATCGCAGATTTCATAAATTCGCCTCCTGAGACAATCCGTTATCGGTTTTGCGTCCCCCCGGAGAGAATTATACCACAAAATACATGCCGGCGCACCGTCTACAGTCCGAAATCAAAGGGATCGAGGCCGGCTGCCTCCAGCACGTCCGCCCGCTCCTCGTCATCCATGTATTCATAGGCAAAGCTGTCGATTCCGGCCTCTTCGAGAATCCGGTACATCTCCTCTTCGTCCTCCCATTCCTCTTCCTCTCCGGCTTCGAAATGGAAAATCCAGTCAAGCATGTCAAATTCTGCCGCGCGTCTTATAAGTTCCAGCAGGCCTGTTCCGATTCCTGTTCTTCTTCCGATACTTTCTGCAAATCCCTGCATCTTCTCTTCCTCCTTCCGGTTAACCTCTCGCATACTCCAGGTAATCGCCCTCCGAAGCAAAGAGCACGTATCTGCCGCCCACATAACCCATATATCCGCTGTCTGTCACATAACCCTTCATATGGCACCTCCGAAAAAATGTTATTTCGTTCTCTGTTGGTACCATTATGGATCAGGCACTGTCCCCCGCCATGGACAATGGGAAAATATGTTCGATTTTTG
>DMCD01000299.1 GCA_003445895.1 Lachnoclostridium sp.
CGCCGGCTTCCTGCAGGCGCCCGTCAGGATAGACCAGCTTGGAGCCGCACATGCCCACGGTGCCGTCCTCTTCCATCATCTTCACCAGGGAAGAAAGCCAGCCCTCAGTCACCTTCGTGTCATTGTTCAGGAACATGATGTAGGTTCCCTTCGCCGACTTTGCCGCATTATTGCAGTTCCGGAGGAACCCCTGGTTTGTGCTGTTTCTGCAGATCACCAGGTTCTCGGCAAATTCTGCCAGATGCTCCGTCGCATCCTTCGACACGTCATCGGCGATGATCACCTCATAGCTGACATCCTTCGTGTGCTCCAGAATGGACACCAGGCAGAGATAGGTATAATGGACCTGGTTGTAGCAGGGGATCACAATGGAGACCGTCGGATGCTCCTCCTTCGGAAAATGCAGCTTTCCGTAGGTCCGGTAATCATCCCCGATCTCAAAATCTCCCTTAATCAGGTTTTTGCCCTCATCCGAGCGGTACATCCTGGTGTACTTCACGGGATGGAGCAGCGTGTTCTTGGCATAGGTGATCTTCTTCCGCTCCGGCGTTCCCTTCGGATAGGCCCGGTTGAAGGCCTCGCCCAGCTTCCGCCGCACCTTGAAGACGGCCGCTTCATGCCGGTTGAGGTAGGCCAGCGTCTTTGCCATTTCCCCGTTTTCCCGTCTGAGATCCGCGATCATCACGTTCAGGTTGGACACATGGTTGTTGGTCAGCCGGTGGGTCTCCCGCTCCTTCCGGAGCTCCAAGTCCTTTCTGCGCAGAAGCTCCTGCACCTGGGCAAGCCGCTCCTTTGTCCGCAGAAGCTCCCCGTCCACGGCGGCCAGATCCTTCATGCTCTTCGTGCTGACCATGTAGTCTTCCTGGTAGGTGCGCTGGTTTTCCCCGTGCACATACTCCTGGAAGCTGCGCTCCATCTTCTCGTAGACGGCAAGAATGGCCGGATCCTTGGTTACATATTCCGGGAAATGCCCGAGAAACTCTTCTTCTGTCATATCCCCGAGAATGCCCGCAAAGCGGCGGTAAGCATACATAAGGGTGCGCCCGCGGACGAATCCCGCCGGCACCGGGAAGAAGAATACCCACTCATAATCCAGGCCGCAGATGCCCTCCGCAGTCAGGATAAAGTTCTCCAGAAGGCCGTCGATATTGGACACCGGGTAGGAGGTATCCGCAAGGAGAGCCATGTCTTCCTCCGAAAGCTCCCCGGATGCGCAGAAGACCCGGCGGAATTCTTCCCCTGCGCCAAAGACAATCGACGCCTTCTTGCGGCTTCCGTAGAAAAGCCCCATGGCCTCCCGGACCTCTTCGATAAACCGTTCCTGCCGCTTCTCCTCCGGGCAGGCCATCACCCGGCCGGCGATCTGCTCTGCCAGTGTCTCTCCCGTAAGATAGGGGAATTCCACCCTCATCTTATCCTCGGACACCGAAGGATAGGCAAACGTAAGGCCCGGATTCTCCGCGCTAAGCCGTCTGTACTTCTCCGGAAAAGAAGCAATATGGTCCCGTCCCTCCGGACCGAGAGCCGCCTTCACAGCCTTCTTCTCTCCGTCCTGCAGGACAATTTCTGTCTTTATCTGAAACCGTTCCCTGCGGGTCCGGTTATACTTCACATACAGAACCTCTGTCATGTCTGTGCTCCGTTCTGTCAACACAACGCCTCAAAGCCCCGGTGCCTGCACCTATGGGGCGGTATATACCACAAGGTAGGAATTTGCAAATTCCGCAAACTTTCCGTCGGCCACAGCCTGCTCCAGGCTCTCGCCCATATCGGTCAGCTGATACTTCGGCGCATCATAGAGGGCCGGCATTCCCGCAAAATCGCCCTTCTGCGGAAGATATCCGTCGGAATAGATGACGGACGCGGTCTTGTAATCCGGCATCGGATAGTAAAACCTTCCGCCCGGAAGAAGCTTTTTCAGCTCCTCTCTGGTCATGGAAGCCTCCGTCCGGGGCGTCCCCGAAAGAAACTTCATGCCGTACCGGTTCTGCACCGCAAGAAGAAGAACTCCGCCGGAGGAAAGTCTCGCAGCTGCCTCCCGGACCTGCTGTTCTGCCGGGATATCCGTCTTCAGGGTCCCGATCATGGTGATGCAGTCAAACCGCTTTTCCTCCGGAATCTCCTCCGGAGAAACCACAAGAAGGTTCTCTGCACTCTCATACCGGGTCCGGACCACCTCTCTGGCCCCGGCGTCTTTCTCCGCCACCGTAACCTGCCTGCATTTTCCGAGCAGAAGCCCGGTCAGGGCGCCGAAATCCGCGCCCAGCTGCAGCACCTCCCAGGAGGGGTCAAAGGAAAACCATTCCAGCACATTTTCCCGGAGGGGAGACAGTGCATAGAGGTACTCCAGCTTCTTGTTTTCCTTAAGAATCCGCTTCGTATCCCCGTGATACCGCGTAAGCAGCGTCAGAATCTCACTGTTTATGTCTCTCATCATACCAATCCCTATTTCGCCGGCGGCGGCGTAAGCTCCGCCTTCACCGTCGATTCCATATCGTAGATGCCCACCGTGTTCTTGTTGGAAATCACGGTCAGGCTCAGCAGATCATACAGTCTGTGGTACACCACGTGCTCCCCGTGCTCAAAGCCGGTACAGCTCATGGACAGCAGGTATTCCCCGCCCTGCAGGTTCATCTTCTGGGTAAATTCCACCGTATAGATGCTGCCCCGCCCGGCGGGCCGGATATCCGCCCCCTCAAACATGGTGTTGGTGCCCGTCAGGTCCGTCCCCTTCTTATCGCGGATGGTATAGGTAAATATGG
>DMCD01000008.1 GCA_003445895.1 Lachnoclostridium sp.
TCGCCTGGAAGGATGAGGAGGGCCGGAGGATGGGCGCGAAATGGGCCCTCTGCACCGTCTCTCCGGACAACCCAAACAGCCTGAACAATACGCTGCGGGCAGGATTTGAGATCGTGGAGGAGAAGGAGATGTACGGAGGCATCCGCAGATATGTGCTGCGGAAGGCGCTGGTGTAAGAGAGGAATGGGACTTTTACCGCAGGAACGGGCTTCGGGTGATTGCAGGACTGACCTGCGATGAATTATGGACTGACAGACAGAAAGGAGGGCGGCAGCTTGGGGGCTTTGCTGAATATTAACCTGCAGAAAATATCGGAGAATGCCGCCGCCATCCGAAGGGTCTGCGGAAGTCACGGGATTGAAGTGCTGGGTGTGACAAAGGGATTCTCTGCGCTGCCGGAGGTGGTATCGGCCATCCTGGAGGGCGGCATTGATAAACTGGCGGACGCCCGCCTGGAAAATATCCGGATGCTCCGGGAAGAGGGATTTGCAAATCCCATGACGCTCCTCCGGATTCCGATGATCAGCCGGGCAGACCGGGTGGTGGAATATGCCGACTGCAGTCTGAATTCGGAGCTTCCGACGCTGGAAGCCCTGTCGGCGGCGGCTGTCCGGGCCGGAAAGGAGCATGACGTCATCCTGATGCTGGAGCTGGGAGACCTTCGGGAAGGGATGTATCCGAGGGATGCGCTGCAGATGATGGAGTCTTCGATTCATCTGCCGGGAATCCGGATTAAGGGCATCGGCACCAACATGGGCTGCTACGGAGGCATTCTCCCCACGAAGCAGAACCTGACGATGCTCTGTTATCTGGCAAATGCTCTCGAACACTACACCGGCATGCCCCTGGAGACGGTCTCCGGCGGCGGAACATCTTCTCTTACGCTGGTCGAGCAGGGTGTGATGCCCAAACGGGTCAACCAGGTCCGCATCGGCGAGGGCCTTCTTCTGGGGACGGACACTACCAATCACAGTGCCATCGCCTGGCTTCACCGGGACGCTTTCCGGCTGCAGGCGGAGGTGGTGGAAGTGCGGAGCAAGCCGTCGGTGCCGATCGGAACCATCGGCCGCGATGCCTTTGGAAATACGCCGCAGTTCGAGGACCGGGGCATAAGAAGGCGGGCTATCATCGCCCTGGGGCGGCAGGATGTGCCGCCGGAGGGTATCATTCCTCTGGACAGGGGCGTTAAGGTGCTGGGCGGAAGCAGCGATCATATCATCCTCGATATCGAGGATGCGGAAGAGAATTACAAAGTGGGAGACCGGATAGAATTTGACCTGAAGTACCAGGGAATGCTGCATCTCTGCAGCTCCCGGTATGTGAAGAAAGTGTATATACGATAGAGTTGCAGATTTCGGGCAGAAATCGCATTTGCAGAATGTGGTTTCTGCGGGAAAGAGTGTGATTGCCGGATTGCAGAGAGGAGGTACGCCATGATTGCCGTTACGCTGGCGCTGGAACTGCTGCTGATGACCATGGTGGGCTTCTTTGCGAGAAAGCGGGGCATCGTCAATGAAACCTTTGCCGGACAGCTGACAAACTTCGTGATGCGGATCACCCTCCCGATGCTGATATTCCATTCTGTCCGCAGCTCCGTGGAGTTTACCCCGGAGGCACTCCGGGACTGCGGAGTGGCGATTGCTGCGGGATTCTTTGTGATGGTCTTTTCCCTGGGAATTGGACAGCTTCTGTGGATGGTGACGGGGAAAGGCGGATACGGACGCATACTTCGGTATGCGGCGACATTCACCCACTTTTCTTTTATGGGGATTCCGGTGGTGGAAGCGCTGTTCGGCAGCGTGGGAACCATGTATTACGCCTTCTTCATCACGCCGGTCCGGATTTTCTACTACGCCCTTTCGGAACCACTGATGACGCCGCCGGAGCTGAAAAAGGAGGCGCCGTCTTCTTCGGCTTTTATAAAGAAAACGCTGACCAATCCCGCGCTTATCGCCATTGCCCTTGGTATTCTGTTCTGGGTGACGGGGTGGAAGGTTCCCGAGGTGCCGAATTATGTGATTAAGCAGTGTGCCTCGCTCTGTTCGCCCCTGGGGCTGATTCTCTGCGGCCTGACGATGGGAAATCATGACCTGCGGGCCATGTTTACCATCGACAATCTGAAGATTCCGCTGCTTCGGCTGATCGTGCTGCCGGCCCTTGCGATGGCGGCGGTGCTTCCTCTCGTGCGGACGGGGCTTCTTACGTCCCTGCTGGGGCAGATTATTGTGATCTTTATGGCCCTTCCGGCAGCATCCCTCCTTCCGGCTTACGCCATGCGCTATGACCCGGAAGAGAAGAATCACTTCCTTGCCGCCGGGGCAAGCGTGCTGTCCACCCTCTTTTCCCTGCTGACTCTGCCGGTGTGGTATGTGCTGATGAACGCGGGGATGTGAGAGGGGAGAAGGCTGATGGCTGAGCCATTTTTCTGTTGATGTCAGATGCAGAGGGGCGAAAGCAGACCTGGCTTGAAGCCAACTTTCAGATCTGAAAATCGCCGGCCCACATAACAAAACACTCTCACCAGCCATCGATTTATACCATGGCCGGTGAGAGTGTTTGTTTTGTTTATCAGAATTTTGTGCTGCCGGACATGACCGAGAGGTCGTGGGCGGCATTTTTGACGTCTTCCATCAGTTTTTCCAGATGCTTTTCGTTGGGGATCCGGGAGTAGGGGGCGACCAGGCCTATGGAGGCGATCACCTTGTTGTCCGGCCCGTAGACGGGAGCGCCGATGCCGGCGGCATCGTGGACATATTCGCCGTGGGTGACGGCGACGCCGTCTCTGCGGATCTGCTCCAGCTCCAGCTCCAGGGCTCTGCGGCTGATCTGCGGAAATGCTTCCGGCCGATCCAGCCTTGTATCGAGATAGTAGTTGATATAAGCTTCGCTCTGGTAGGCCAGGAGGACTTTGCGGATGGCACCGCAGTGCAGATCCATCTCATAGCCGAATTCTTCCACCACCTTCAGGTGGTTGGGACCGTCCTGCTTGACCAGAACCAGGCCCTTGTCGGAGGACTGGATGATGAGATAGGTATCCTCTCTGGTAGAACTGGAAAGCTGCCGCAGGATTGGTGCGGCAGCATTCTGAATACGGAAATTGCTGGCGGCGGCACGGCCCAGTGAAATCAGTGCCGGGCCCAGCTCGTAGGTGTGGGCAGAGTCATCGCGCAGAACGTAGTTCATGTCGCAGAAGGTCTGCAGAATCCTGTGTACGGTGCTGGGCGGGAGACTGGTACGTTCCGCCAGCTCCGCGATGGAATACTTATGAGAGTTCTCCTTGAGAATCTCCAGGATTTCCATGGAACGCAGGAGGCTCTGGATCATTCCTTTGCTTCCTCGATCTTCACGGTTGCTTCCTTGACTTCTTCAGCTGCCTTTTCTGCAGCGGCTTTTGCTTCAGCCTCAGCCTTTTCAGCAGCGGCCTTAGCCTCTGCTTCTGCCTTCTCTGCAGCTTCCTTTGCGGCTGCGGCAGCACGGTCAGCAGCGCCGTCAACGGCACGCTCTACCTTTGCCATCAGCTCCGCATCCTCTTCCGGAGTGCTCTTCGGAGTGATATTTACATAATTTCTCTTCGCCGGGGTGCCGGATTCGTCAGAATCGAGATCATCAAAATCGTCCTCAAATTCGTGGAAATCTTCCTCCAGCTCTTTGTGGAAGGACTTGTACTGCAGTGCGTAGGATACGCCGGCTGCAACCGCACCGGCAATCGCTGCGAAAGCCAGTAACTTTCCGCCAAGTTTTGCCATAATGAAGCTCCTTTCAGTCTGCCGTAATCAGGCACACGCTAATTGCAGATTTGTATTTATTCAGCGTACGGAATCAAAGCTGAACAGCCACATAATCATTGTAATACGAAGAGGTTCAAAAGTAAAGAAGACAATGAGGCAGCTCCTTGCTATGGAGTTCAAAAAGAAGTAGAATACAGTATAAGCGTCGTTCTGCAGAAGTAAATTGCGGCAGAACGAAAGAACGAAAAGGAAGCCGAAAACATTTCCAGGTAATTAACGGAGGATTTTATGAAAATCAGAGAAGGTTACATGCCGTTTATGGGATATCAGACCTATTATCGGATTGTCGGGGAGAAGACCGGCGACAAGAAGCCGCTCCTTCTTCTGCACGGCGGACCGGGCAGCGGACATGATTACTTTGAGGTTCTCGACTGTCTCGCCGAGGAGGGAAGAGAGATTATCTCCTATGACCAGCTGGGCTGCGGAAAGTCCTACCTGGACGGCCATCCGGAGCTCTGGAAGCCGGAGGTATGGGATCAGGAGCTGATCGAGCTCCGGAAGTTCCTGGGCCTGGATGAGGTGCATATCCTGGGACAGTCCTGGGGCGGCATGCTGATTATTGAATATCTGGTAAATTATAAGCCAGAGGGCGTAAAGAGCGCCATTATCTCCAGCGGCCATCCGTCTTCGAGCCTCTGGTCTGCCGAGCAGCACCGCTGGCTTAAGCTGATGTCAGAAGAGGATCAGGCGGCTATCGCGAAGGCTGAGGCAACCGGCGATTTCAGCGACCCGGCGTATCTCGCGGCCAATGATCGTTTTATGGAGCGTCACTGCTGCCCGTCGGTTTACCCGGCGGATGCCCCGGAGTGCCTGACCAGAGAGAAGAAGCACGGCGATGAGGCTTATCTCTACGGCTGGGGCCCGAATGAGTACACACCCACCGGAACGCTGAAGGATTTTGAATATATCGACCGGCTCCCGGAGATTAAAGAGCCGACGCTGATTATCAGCGGTACCTACGACCTCTGCTCGCCGCTGGTGGCAAAGACCATGTACGACGGGATTCCGAACTCGAAGTGGGAGCTGTTCGAGGGCGCCCGCCACATGTGCTTTGTGGAGGATAATCCCCGCTATGTGAAGCTTCTTTCCGGGTGGCTGAAAGAACACGACAATTAAGGAGTTTTTGCTTTGAATATTGCACAGGTAATTACGCAGGAGCTGGGGATATCCCCGCAGCAGACCGAGGCGGTCATCCGCCTGATTGACGAAGGAAATACCATCCCGTTCATTGCCCGGTACCGGAAGGAGATGACCGGCGCGATGAACGATGAGGTACTCCGGAAGTTTGATGAGAGACTCCGGAGCCTCCGCGCCCTGGAGGAGCGAAGACAGACGGTGCTCACAACCATTGAGGGCCTGGGGCAGCTGACAGATGAGCTGAGGACCCGGGTGGAAGGGGCGATGACCTCTGTGGAGCTGGAGGATATCTACCGGCCCTACCGGCCGAAGCGCAGAACCAGAGCGATGATCGCGCGGGAGAAGGAGCTTCTCGGCCTTGCCGAGTATATCCTTTCCGACGCGGCGGTGCCGGCGGAGACGGAGGCCAAGAAGTATGTGGACCCGGAGAAAGAGGTTCCGGATGTCCAGACCGCCCTTTCCATGGCGAAGGATATCATCGCGGAGATGGTTTCGGACAACGCGGATTTCCGCACCTTCATCCGGAATATGACTGTGAACGAGGGAATGCTGGTTACCGCGAAGAAGGCTGTGCGGGCAAATGCTTCCGATACCTCATCGGCCGACGGGAAGGCCGCCGGCAAAGCTTCCTCTGCGAAGGCAGCGGGAAAGACTGCGGAGGTGCAGAACAAGAAGCTGGCGGACCGGGAGCAGGTCTACGAGAATTATTTTGAATATGAAGAGGCCCTGAAGCGGATTCCGGGACACCGGATTCTGGCCATCAACCGGGGCGAGGCGGAGAAGTTCCTGACCGTGAAGATCGAAGCGCCCGAGGAGAAGATCCTGGAGCGGCTGTACAAGGCCTTTGGCTGCGGCAAAAACGGGGTGATGGAGACGCTGCGGAAGGAAGCCTGCGAGGATGCCTACCGGCGCCTGATTGCGCCTTCCATTGAGACGGAGATAAGGAATGCCCTCACCGAGAAGGCCCAGGACGGTGCGCTGGAGATTTTCGACAGCAACTTAGAGCAGCTGCTCATGCAGCCGCCCGTTGCCGGAAAGACGGTTCTCGGCTGGGATCCGGCCTTCCGCACCGGCTGCAAGCTGGCCGTGGTGGATGCGACGGGACAGGTGCTGGATACCGCCGTGATCTATCCGACCGCGCCGCAGATGAAGGTAGCCGAGTCGGAGCGGGTGCTGGACCGGCTCATTGACCGGTATCATGTAAATGTGATTTCCGTGGGCAATGGCACCGCTTCCCGAGAGTCAGAGCAGGTGATTTCCGATTATCTGAAGAAGACGAAAAAACCCGTGCAGTATGTGATTGTCAATGAGGCCGGCGCCAGTGTATATTCCGCCAGCGCCGCGGGAAC
>DMCD01000263.1 GCA_003445895.1 Lachnoclostridium sp.
TTCTTTATCTCCTTTGCCCCCTTTGAAAACCCGGAGGTGGCGGTGACGGTAAGTATTCCGAACGGTTATTCTTCATCGAATGCCGCCATGGCCGCGAAGCACATATATAATCTCTATTACGGATATACATCCCTTGCCGAGGTTATGACCTCCGGCGCTCTGGATGCCTCCAATGAACGCATCAACGGCGATTAAAATCCGCCGCGGGCAGCCAACTTTTTACTTGTAAGGTTCTGCCGGTTCATGTAGAATATTATCTGACAGAAAAGGATTTTTTCATGCTGTTTGATTATCATTTCCGGAATTACAATCTTCGTCTGCTGCTGTATACCACGTTCCTGAGCATCATCGGCATCATGGCCATCCGCAGCGCTAGCATTCAGGATCCTTCCGTAGCCATCAAGCAGATCATCGGCGTTGTGATATCGATTACCATCTGCGTCGTGATCTCAATGATCGATTATCACTGGTTCAACCGTTTTTCCTGGGTTATATACGGCGTCTGCATCGCGTTTCTTGTCCTGGTTCTGATCCGGGGCAGAAGCACCAACGGCGCAACCCGTTGGCTCAAGGTGGGCCCCATCACGATACAGCCCTCCGAGTTTGTAAAGATCGGCCTGATTCTTTTTATGGCCTGGTATCTTTCCAGGTTTATCGAGGTGCTCAACCGTTCCGCCACCATCGCGCGTGTTGCACTTCTGGCGGGAATTCCGCTGGTGCTGGTTTACCTGCAGCCCAACCTGTCCACGACCATCGTTATTGCGGTCATTATCTTCAGCATGCTGTTTGCCGCAGGCCTCAGCTACCGCTGGATCCTGGGAACCCTGGCCTTCGGCATACCATCGGTTTCGGCGCTTCTTTATCTGGCGCTGCACGGGCTGATTCCTTTCCTGAAACAGTACCAGGCAGAGCGTATTCTCGCCAGGTTCTTCAACAGCAACAATCAGTACGCGGACCTGAACCGCCAGCAGAACAATTCCATCATGGCCATCGGATCCGGACAGCTGACGGGCAAGGGACTGTTCAACAATACGCTGGCTTCCGTCAAGAACGGTAATTTCCTCTCCGAGGAGAGAACAGATTTTATTTTCGCAATTATCGGTGAAGAACTGGGATTTGTCGGCTGTACCGCCGTCATCATGCTGTACGCCCTTCTGGTATTTGAGTGCCTCTGGATAGGCGCCCACGCGAAGGATACGGAGGGCAGAATCATCGCCACCGGCATGGCAGCCCTTGTGGCATTTCAGAGCTTTGCAAATATTGCCGTAGCGACCGGAATTTTTCCGAATACCGGACTGCCGCTCCCATTTATCAGTTCCGGTCTGACTTCACTGATGAGCATGTTTATCGGGACAGGCATCGTTCTGAATATCGGACTTCAGAAGGAAACCGAGGAGCAGTAAGGAGGAGACACAGATGAATATAGGCTTCATTGCTCACGATGCAAAGAAAAAACTGATGCAGAATTTCTGCATTGCGTACCGGGGAATTCTCACAAAGCACGAGCTTTACGCCACCGGCACCACGGGACGTCTGATAGAAGAGGTGACCAACCTGTCCGTGCATAAGCTTCTGCCGGGACATCTCGGCGGCAGCCAGCAGCTGGGTTCACAGATTGAGAACAATCAGATCGATCTTCTCATTTTCCTGAGAGATCCGCTGGCTCCCAAGCCCCATGAGCCGAATGTCAATGACTGCGTACAGCTCTGCGATACCCACAATATTCCCATGGCAACCAATCTTGCGACGGCAGAGCTTCTGATTAAGGCCCTCGACCGGGGCGATCTGGAATGGAGAGAGCTTTACCGATGAGTGAGAATTATAATCGTACCGGGAGCCAGAAGACCCGCGGACACTACCGGCGCAGACGCCGCCGCAGAAGATTCCGGGCCGGATGTCTCCCGGTTGTATTTCTGATAATCCTTGTCGCAGGCGGCCTCCTTTTCTGGTCCGGACAGCGTTTTGAGAAAGAGCGGTATCAGGCTTCTGTGCGGGAGCCGCAGCTGATGCAGACCGTTTCTGTCCATAGCGGCAGGCTTTCCATGTTTGCGGAAGACCTATGTGTCGCCGAGCCCTCCGGTTCCCTTGCGGATGATGGACTTACCTGCGAGGCCGGCGGTCTGTTCAATGATACGGAACACACGGTGCTGTGCGGAAGGAATCTGTTTGCCCGTATGTACCCCGCCAGCATCACAAAGGTCATGACAGCGCTTCTTGCGCTGGAGAACGGCAATATGGACGATGTGGTCACCGTAACCGACGCTGTCCTTATCACAGAACCCGGCGCATCCATGTGCGGCATCCAGCCGGGAGACCGGATCTCCATGCGTGAATTGATGTACGGCCTTCTTCTCCCTTCGGGCAATGATGCGGCCAATGCCATCGCCGTTCATCTGGACGGCAGCGTGGAAGCCTTTGCGGAGCATATGAACCGGCGCGCCTGGGAACTGGGTGCCACGAGTACCCACTTTATGAATCCCAGCGGGCTGAATGACGACAATCATTACACCACGGCCTACGATCTTTACCTGATTTTCCGGGAGGCTATGAAGCAGCCGCTGTTCCGGGAAATCATCGGTACGGTGGCCCATGACGGCGTATATACCTCAGCCCAGGGCATGCCGGTCCTGAAGAAGTGGGAGAACAGCAACTGGTATCTTGCCGGAAAGGCCCAGGTACCGTCGGGACTGACCGCCCTCGGCGGAAAAACCGGAACCACCAAGGCTGCCGGCTCCTGTCTCATTATGGGAGAGCAGGATGGTTCGCAGCGGGAATTCATCTCGGTGGTTCTCAAAGCGGCAGACCGGCCCGCGCTCTATTCGGATATGACAAATATAATCTCGAAAGCGGTTAATTAGTCGTTGCGATTCCGGCGGGTTTATACTATAATTGATACATAATCAATCATTTAAAAGAACAATAACCGTATTTGACGAGATTACAATATGCGGAAACAAGGAGGACATGACTATGGTTCAGATTATTGCAGGCGGAAAAGGTAAAGGTAAGACAAAGTATCTTCTCGACATGGCCAACAAGGCTGTGAAGGAGTCCAAGGGTACCGTCGTTTACCTTGACAAGAGCTCCAAGCACATGTATGAGC
This sequence comes from Lachnoclostridium sp., assembly GCA_003445895.1. GTDB lineage: Bacteria > Bacillota > Clostridia > Lachnospirales > Lachnospiraceae > Clostridium_R. The sequence goes on from DMCD01000263.1 coordinate 3,104, forward strand.
TCAACAACCGCATCCGACTGATCAATGTACAGGAGTACCCGATTGAGAACGGGGAAGGATTCGTGGGATTTCTCTGCGGCATCATCTGCCAGGACCATGACCTGGAGCAGATGTATCTTGACAGCTTCATCAAGCTTTCCAGTCTTGAGGGCGAGGATATCGAACACGTGCTCACTATGATTGACAGCCTCAGCAAGAAGTATCATGTGGATTTCATCCTCAGCATTTCCAGAGATGCTCATGAGATTCCGGAAGCATTCAAGGAGAACATTATTGTTTCTCTCTAATTTTCGCTGAACCAGTATCAGGTTAATATATGACAGAGTGCAGGCGCCGGCACGGACCTATCCGTTCCTGCGCCTGTATTCCTGTAATCATCAGAGGACACGCAACCATGGCGAGAAACAGGAAAGTCATCCGCTACAGGCGGCCGTTTCATCTCAATATCGGCGTGATTATCTTTGCCGCCATCTTCGTATATCTTGCCTTCAGCCTCTATGCGTATGCGAAACGGGACAAGGTCCAGTTTTATGAGGTGTCGGAGGGCAGTATCGTAAACGATAAAACCTACACCGGAATCATTTTCCGGCAGGAGTCCGTACAGCAGACCCAGAGCACCGGCTACGTCAATTATTTTATCCGTGAAGGCAAGCGGGCCTCCCGCGGGTCCCGCATCTATTCGCTGGACGAGACCGGCGAGCTGGGCAAGTTCCTGGAAGAGAACCGGGCCCAGGGCTCCGACCTTTCTTCCGAGAATCTGTCCGAGCTCAAAAAGCAGCTGAGCGCCTTTTCCCTGTCTTATTATGATGCGGATTTCGGGTCCGTCTATTCCGCCCAGTATGCGCTGCAGTCCTCCGTCGCCGAATATATGAATATCAATGCGATGGACAGTCTGGACGCGGCGCTTCAGGAGCACGGCATCAATTATCAGCAGATTACGACGGGTGAGGCTGGCGTGGTTTCCTATGCCGTGGACGGCTATGAAGGGATCGATTCCACCACCGTGACACCGGAGCTGTTTGACCGTACCAAGTACAGCAGAAAGAGCATTAAATCCGGTGAACTGACCGAGGCCGGAACCCCGGTCTATAAGCTGATTTCCTCCGAGGACTGGTCCGTGGTATTCCCGCTGGACGAGGAGTCGGAGCAGAACTTTGCCGACCGCCGGAGTCTGACGATTAAGCCGGCTGCATCCGATCTGAAGCTGGTGGGACGATACAGCACCTTTGCCGGGACCGACGGCACCAAGTACGGCAAGCTGGATTTTGACAAATATATGATTGAATACTGCGCCGACCGTTTCATGGATTTTGAGGTCATTTCCGACGAGGCGCGGGGTCTTAAGATCCCCGTGACATCCATCGTGGAGAGGGAATTCTTCACCATTCCCGTGGCCTACCTCACCGGCGGCGGGGACGCCAATCCCGGCGAAAACGGCTTTTTGAAAGAGGTTTACGGCGAGAACGGCGAGAGTTCTGTGGAATTCACGCCGGTAGAGATTTTCAATCAGGACGAAAACTACGTCTACGTGGAAAAGGTGGAAGAGGGCGCCATCAAATCCGGCGACTATCTGGTGATGCCGGATTCGACGGAGCGCTATCAGGTGGGCGCCACCGAGACACGAGCCGGCGCCTACAATATCAACAAGGGCTACGCCGTCTTCAAGTATATCGAGGAACTGGCCTCCAACGGGGAATACGTGATTGTGAAAAAGGACACCCGGTACGGGCTGTCGGTGTATGACCATATCGTGCTGGACGCATCCACCATTCAGGACGGACAGCTGATTTACCAGTAGTAAAGAAGGCGCAGAAGAGAAGACAGCAGGGAGGTTTGTATGGTCAGAGAGAATCTGCGGGAAGTGCAGGAAAAGCTTACGGCAGCGGCACTCCGGGCCGGCAGAAAGCCGGAAGATGTTCTTCTCATCGCCGTCAGCAAGACAAAGCCCATCGAGCTGATGATGGAAGCCTACGAGGCCGGTATCCGGGATTTCGGCGAGAACAAGGTCCAGGAGATTCTCCGGAAGGCGCCGCTCATGCCGCCGGATGTGCGCTGGCATATGATCGGCCATCTCCAGAAGAACAAGGTCCGTCAGATTATCGGGACGGCCTGCCTGATTCACTCCGTGGATAGCGTTGAGCTGGCGGAAAAGATTGAGAAGG
>DMCD01000065.1 GCA_003445895.1 Lachnoclostridium sp.
TCGTGGCGGAGATCTGCGATCACCCTTGTGAGACGGCCTGCATCCGGAATAGAATAGACGGCCCGGTGGCTGTAAATCTCCTGGAAAAGGCAACCATAGATTTTGCGAGACGGAAAACCCCGAATAATTTCAATATGCCCTCCCGGGGCAAAACGGTTGCAGTCATCGGCGGCGGACTCTCGGGTCTCGGCTGTGCGCTGCGCCTTTCCAACAACAAGTACGAGGTTACACTGTACGAGGCATCGGATGTCCTTGGCGGACAGGGACGGACCATGATGGACCCGGATGCCTTTGACGCGGAGATTAAGAATCAGTTCCAGTTTGAAAAAACGCAGTTCCGGACCGGTGAGAGAATCACTTCCCTGAAGGAAATCCGCGATGCATACGATGCTGTCTACATTGCCACAGGCGAGGGCGGAGAGCGCTTTGGCCTTGCCCCGTCGGACAGAGGCGCCTTTGCAACAGAAGAAGACGGCGTCTTCATGGGCGGCGGAATCCTCGGCAGAACGCCGGTGGAGGCCCTGGCAGACGGAATCCGCGCAGCCGTAGCCATGGAGAAATACCTGAAAACGGGACTCATGAATGAGCCGGTTCCGAATACGAAAACCCGAATCCGCATGCGGATGGAGGATCTGGAGGAGACCACACCTGTACACCCGGCTTCGGGAGACCGGTTTACCGAGGAAGAGGCGGTGGCGGAGATTGCCCGCTGCATCCGCTGCTCCTGCGACAACTGCATAAAGGCCTGCGATATCCTGCGGCTGAAGGCAAAGACCCCGAAGCGGATCCATGAGGAGGTCTATATCACCATCCGGCCCGGAACCCTTTCCAGGGACGGCACCTGGGCCACAAGACTCATTTCTACCTGCAACCAGTGCGGCCTCTGCAAAGAGGTCTGTCCGCAGCACATCGACCTGGGCGGCTTCTTCGCGGATGCCATGAAGGCCATGCATGAGAAGGGAGCCATGCCCTGGGCATTCCATGATTTCTGGCTGCGGGATATGGAGTTTTCTACCGGCGAGGCCAGCGTCTGCCGGATGCCGGAGGGGACGGAGAAGTGCACCTATGCCTTCTTTACCGGCTGTCAGCTGGGGGCTTCGGACCCGCGGTATGTGACTGAGAGCTACGGATGGCTCCGGAACCATTATCCGGATACGGCACTGTGGATGACCTGCTGCGGTGCGCCGGCAGAGTGGGCCGGCGATGTGAAGCTCCACGAGGTATATCTGGAAAAGATACGGAAGGAATGGGATATGCTTGGAAGGCCGACGGTGGTATTTGCCTGTCCCAGCTGCCGGAAGCTCTTTGACAAGTGTCTCCCGGAGATCCCGGGCGTATTCCTCACAGAGCTGATGGCGAAGGCACCGGACCGGATCCGGGATGAGAAGACACAGCAGAAGTTCCACCTCTTCGATGCCTGTGCGGGAAGAGAGCACCCGGAGCTTGCTGAGAGCGTCCGCGACCTTCTCCGGAAGGAAGAGATCGACTACGAGGAGCCGGAATACGGGGCAAAGGAAGCCCGCTGCTGCGGATACGGCGGCCATATAGGCATTGCGGCCCCGAACTTCACCGGCGTCGTGCAGAAGGAGCGGGCGGCGGAAAGCGAGCTGCCCTATGCAGCCTACTGTGTCAACTGCCGGGAGGCCTTTGCAGGAAAGGGCCATGAGGCCCTGCATATTCTGGACCTTTTGTTTGACCTGAATGACCAGGGCCGGGAGATGCTGACCGTATCGAAGAAGCGGGATAACCGGCGGGCTGCAAAAAGGGCGGTACTGAAGGAATTCTGGAATGAGGAGCTTCCCATGGAAGAGAGAATTGACCTGGAAATCGGCGCAGAGCTGGAGAAGAAGATGTCCATGCGCCAGATCCTGAATGAAGATATGGAGAAGGTGGTGGAATATCTGGAGAAGGAGCAGCGGGGCGTACTGGATCCGGAGACGGGAACCATCACCGGACATCTGAAAATCGGCAACATGACCTACTGGGCAGAATACATAAAGAAGCCGGAGGGCGGTTTTGTGCTGGTCAACGGCTATGCACACCGGATGAATCTGGAGGGAGAATGATGGAAGAAAAGAAAATCATCTGCCGGAAATGCGGCGTGGAGATGAAGGAAGAGAAGGTCTTCTTCGAGTACATCGGACACAGCTTCCAGCATCCCCTGCCGAGATGTCCGAAGTGCGGGGAGGTCTATATCCCCGAATCCCTGGTGCGGGGACGGATGGCCGAGGTAGAGATGCAGCTGGAGGATAAGTAGGCTTCGATGAGGGAGATTGTACTGCTCCGGCACGGAAAGCCGGAGATTCCGGAAAAAACATGTCTCGGCATCACCGATGTGCCTCTGTCGGAGGAAGGAAGAACCGGAGTCTATAGACTCCGGGAGGAAGGCCTGCTTACGGGGATATCCCGGATCATCACAAGCCCCCTTTCCCGCTGCAGAGAAACGGCCAAGATTCTGTCTGACGGGAAGATTCCCGTCACCGTGGAGGAGGACCTGCGGGAAATCTCCATGGGGGCATGGGACGGACTGACCTTTTCCGAGATAAAGGAGCGCTTTCCGGAGGAATATGCCGCCCGGGGAGAGGACATCGCCGATTACGAAGTGCCCGGCGGGGAGAGCTTCCGGGCCTGCCAGAAGCGGGTATATCAGGCCTGGCAGCGCATCCGGACAGCCTGTGACGGGAATCTTCTGGTGGTATGCCACGCGGGGGTCATCCGCTGCCTGATTTCTTCCATAGAGCACAGGGACCTGTCGAGACTCCGGGAAATCCCGGTATCCTACGGGGAAGCCATTAGGATTCCGGACCCGGTTTATGACGGCCTTATCACCGCCGCGGGACGAAGCTCCCGGATGGGAGACTTCAAGCCCCTGATGGAGCTGGGAGGACGGCCTGCGATCCTGCGCATCCTTGACCGGTTTTCTGAGGCAGGGATAAGACACACCGTTGTGGTAACCGGAAGACAGGCGGAAGACCTGAAAGCGGCAGTCCGCAGGGAATGGGATGAAAGCCGGGTATCCTTTGTGCACAACGAAGGATATGAGACGAACCAGATGTTTGACTCGGTGAAGATGGGACTTTCCGCTTTACGGGCCCGCGGGGAGAAAACAGGGACTTTCCCGGACGGAGTGTTCTTTACGCCGGTGGATGTGCCGGCATTCTCGGGGATTACGATGGAGCTGGAAAAGACGCTTCTTAAAGAGAAGGGCGTCCTGGCGGTAAAGCCGGTCTGTGACTGCCGCCTCCAGCCGGGGAAAAATGGCAGAGCGGAGGGACATCCGCTGTTGATTGACTTTTCTGCGGTGCCCCCTATTCTTGCCCATGACGGAACCATGGGGCTTAAGGGAGCCCTGGACGGCCTGGACGATGCCGCAGCTATAGCGGATACGCCGGATAAAGGGGCGGCGATGGATACGGATACCCCGGAGGATTTCCTTCGGGTGATGAAATATCTGGAAAAACGATATATTTTCCAAAAAGATTCCTGCACAGAACTGCTCTCCTGGTGTAAGATCAGACCGGAGACTGCAGAACACTGTCTGGCAGTCGGCAGAATGGCAGAACAGATTGTGGACGCTCTCCAAAAGGCAGGGTATGTTCTTAACAGGGATGCGGTTCTTATGGCGGCCTGCCTGCACGATATCGGAAAGTGCAGGGGAAGCAGAAATCATGCGGAATACGGCGCCTGGCTGCTTTCCCAGATGGGGTATATGGAGGCCTCGGAGATGGTCAGGTTCCATACGGACCTTCCCCGCAGCATGCAGGAGCGTGTGTGCGGAAGCACCATCGTGTACCTGGCGGACAAGCTGGTGCTGGGGACAGAGCCGGTCTCCGTGAAAGGGCGCTTTCTGCCGAAAGCGCAAAAGTTCCGAGAGAACCCGGAGGCCCTGGCGGCGGTACAGACCAGATATCTTGCAGCCATGCGGGCAGCAGATACTATACGTAAGGCCTGCGGAGCCTGTCTTACCGAAGAACTGAAAGGCCTTCTGAAAACTGAACAAAGCGAGGATGAAAAACTATGAAACTGATCAAAACTACCGAAGCAGTCGGCCATGTGCTCTGTCATGACATGACGCAGATTATCCCGGGAAAAAGCAAGGGACCGGTCTTCAAAAAGGGACATATCGTAACGGAGGAGGATATTCCGGTGCTTCTCTCCATCGGCAAGGACCATCTCTATGTCTGGGAAAAGGATGACTCCATGTACCACGAAAATGAGGCGGCGGACATTCTCCGGGTTATGTGCCAGAATGACAATATGCGCGCCTCCGAGCCCAGCGAGGGCAAGGTGGAGCTCTTCGCCGAGACCGACGGCCTCTTCCAGGTGGATGAGGAGCGGCTGATTCAGGTCAACAGCTTCGGGGAGATGATGATCGCCACAAGACGGGGCGGACGGCTGGTGAGAAAAGGCGACAAGCTGGCAGGCACCCGCATCATTCCGCTGGTCATAGAGAAGGAAAAGATGGAGAAGGCAAAGGAAATGGTGGGGGATAAGCCCCTGCTGTCCCTCCTCCCCTTAAAGCATAAGAAGGTGGGCATCGTCACCACCGGCAACGAAGTGTTCTACGGCCGCATCAAGGATGCCTTCGGTCCTGTCATCCGCGCCAAGATGGCAGAGTTTGACACCGAGGTCCTGGGACAGAAGACTATCAACGACGACCCGGAGAAGATCACGGCGGCGATTCAGGAATTCCTGGATGCGGGCGCTGACATGGTGGTCTGTACCGGCGGCATGAGCGTGGATCCGGACGATACCACACCCACAGCCATCCAGAACACGGGGGCGGAGATTGTAAGCTACGGCGCACCGGTTCTGCCGGGAGCCATGTTCCTTATCGCCTATACGAAGGACGGCAGACCCATCATGGGACTTCCGGGATGCGTCATGTACGCGGCGAGAACCATCTTCGACATCGTGCTGCCGCGGGTGATGACCAATCAGAAGATTACCAGAGAGTATCTGGCAAAGCTGGGCAACGGCGGTCTCTGTCTGGGATGCAGAACCTGTACCTATCCCAACTGCGGATTCGGAGAATAAAAACCGGGTGTCGGCGTACTGCTGCAGAGAAAAGTGAGAGGTGAAACCATGAACGAATATGCAAAGATGCTGGAGATGATGGAGGCGGGGCACGCATCGGTGCTCTGCCGCGAATGGACGGAGGAAGAGGGAGATCTCTCCGATATGAAGAGGGTCCTTCTCAGGGATGATGAGCTGTCAGAGGGACTTGCACAGGAAGCCCTGGAGGACGGGCTTCCGGCCAGCACCCATGAAAAGGACTCCTGGGCTATGGCAGAACCCTGCTTCGGCAAATCCCGACTGATCGTTCTGGGCGGCGGCCATGTGGCTCTTCCCGTGGTGGAGTTGGGTGCAAAGTGCGGCTTTCAGGTTACCGTGGTGGATGACCGGTATGACTTTGCAAATTCCGAGCGGTTTCCGCTGGCGGAGAAGGTGGTATGCGACGAGTTCATGAAGGCGCTCCGGGAGCTCAGGGTGACTTCTTCCGATTACGTGGTGATTATCACACGCGGTCATAAATATGACGAGGACTGCCTCCGGGCTCTCCTGGACGGACCGGAACCGGCCTATCTCGGCATGATGGGATCAAAGCGCAGAGTGGCTTTTGTCCGGGAGAAGCTCCTCTCGGAGGGCGCGGACCCGGCGAGACTGGAGCGGCTCTACAGTCCCATCGGCTTTAAGATCGGCGGCATCGGTCCGGACGAGATTGCGGTTTCCATCATCGCGGAGGTGATCTCCGTGCGAAGACTTGGCCGGGGTGACAAGAAGATCAGAAACCGCACGGATCTTGACCTGGATGTGCTGAACCTGCTGGCCGGGGAGACGGATGTGCCCAAAGCCGTGGCCACCGTCATTTCCTCGAAGGGTTCCTCCCCGCGGGGAGCCGGCGCAAAGATGATTATCTACCGGGACGGAAGACTGGTGGGAAGCATCGGCGGCGGCTGCAGCGAAGCCGAGGTTTTAGGTCCGGCCAGGGAAATGATCGGCACCGGCACCTACCGGGTATTCCATGTGGACATGACTGCAGAAGAGGCCGAGGATGAGGGCAGCGTCTGCGGCGGCGTCATGGATATTCTGGTGGAAGATGTCCCGGTGAATCAGTAAAACTGATGATAAAGTTCGATATTTTTTTAAATAAATAACGTTGACAGATCCTCCTGCGGGAGATATGATGATATCGATAGTTTTTTAAAAACATATCAGTCAAAGGAGGATTGTGTATATGAAACGGTTTTTCGGACTTACCCTTGCAGCTGCGCTGGCTGCAGGAATGATCGGTTGTTCTTCTCCGGCCCCGCAGGAGACCACGGCGGCTCCGGCAGAGACGACGGCTGCGGAGACTGCAGCGGAAGAGACCGTTGCGGCGGCAGAAGAGACCACCGAGGCAGCGGCAGAGAATGCCGGTGAGCAGACAGAGCTGATGGTGGCGGCGGCAGCCAGCCTTCAGTATGTCATGGAGGATGAGATTAAGCCGGCCTTTGAGGCGGCCAATCCGGACATTGCGCTTACATTTACCTTTGACAGCTCAGGCAAGTTGCAGACCCAGATTGAGGAGGGCGCTCCTGCGGATGTGTTCTTCTCGGCGGCAAAGAAACAGATGACAGCCCTTCAGGATGAGAACATGATCGACGCCGATTCTGTAGTGGAGCTGCTGGAAAACAAGATTACACTGATTGTCCCGAAGGGGTCCGAAACCGGCATCACCGGATTTGAGGATATCACCAAGGCAGAGAATATCGCCATCGGCGATCCGGAATCGGTTCCTGCAGGTCAGTATGCCCAGGAAGCTTTTGAGAGTCTCGGCATGTGGGAGGATGTGCAGGCGAAGGCCAGCCTCGGCACCAATGTCACGGAGGTGCTCAGCTGGGTAGCGGAAGGAAGCGCAGATGCCGGCGTAGTATACCTCACCGATGCAACCACCAGCGACCAGGCGGACAAGATTGACATCATCGGCTATGCGCCGGAAGGAAGCTGCAAGAAGGTCATCTATCCTGTCGGTATCGTATCTGCCAGTGAACACAAGGAGGCTGCCGCGAAATTCATCGAATACCTGCAGACCGAAGAAGGTCTTGCGGCGTTCGAGAAGTACGGCTTCTCACCCAATGCGCAGTAAATGGAAGAGTTCCGAGGGGCTGTTTATGCAGCCCCTTTTTTTATTTTGAGAGGAATATTATGGACTGGTCACCAATACTGATTTCCATGAAAACCGCGGCGGTTTCGATTGTTATCACCTTTTTCCTGGGAGTTCTCACGGCCTATTCTGTGGTAAATGTAAAGTCAGGGAAGGTGAAGGCGCTGATCGACGG
>DMCD01000286.1 GCA_003445895.1 Lachnoclostridium sp.
GGGCCGGGACAGCGAAGGCAGCCGCCCAGGCCGCTGCGGCAAAGCCGAAGGGAAAGTATGTGGAATATCCGGATCTGGTGGTCAATCTGACCAACTATTCCGTCATGTACAACGGACGGTCCATCGACATGCCGCCGAAGGAGCTGGAGCTTCTGTACTTTCTGGCGGCCTCGCCGAACCAGGTATTTACCAGAGAGCAGCTTCTGGATCACATCTGGGGCTACGAGTACGCGGGAGATACCCGAACCGTGGACGTACATATCAAGCGGCTTCGTGAGAAAATCAAGGACCATGAGGCCTGGGCCCTGACCACTGTGTGGGGCGTGGGCTACAAGTTTGAAGTTCGGCAGCCGTAAGGAGGCCAAAAGCAGCCTATGTTTCATTCCGTATATAACAAGCTGATTCTGGGGTACCTGCTCTTCGCCCTTCTGGGATTTCTGGTGATTGTCACCTTTTCTTCCCACCGGACCAGGACCTATCTGGTCAATGTCTACGCCGACACCCTCTACGACGAGGCGTCGATGATCGCAGACCGGTGCAGCGAAGATTACAAGGATCATACCCTGAATCTGAAAACCGCCTATCCCAGGCTGGAGGCCGCAGCGGCCTACCACGGCGCGGAGGCCTGGATCATCGACCGGGCCGGAAGTATCGTTGCGGACAACGGGAAAAACCGGGCGGGACAGACCCTTCAGGAGTTTGACCCGACCAGCAGGGGAAACCGCCTGTATACCATAGGAACCTTCTATGACATTTTCCAGGAGGAGGTGCTGAGCGTGTCGGCGCCCATCACCGGAGATATGGTAACCTGCGGGTATGTGTTTCTCCATCTGCCCATGAGCGTGGTGACCCGGGAGGAAAACCGCTTTCTGAATGTGGTGTATCTGACGGCGCTCATTCTCTTCGGGCTTTCCTTTATCATCCTTCTGTTCTTTACCGTGTTCGTCTATCTTCCGCTCCGGAAGGTTACCTACGGCGCAAAGAGGTACGCGGAGGGAGATTTTGAGTATAATATTCCGGTGACCAGCCAGGACGAGATAGGATATCTGCAGGGTACCCTGAACTACATGTCCGATGAGATCGCCAAGGGGGAGGAGCGGCAGAGGAAGTTTATCGCCAATGTTTCCCACGATTTCCGATCGCCGCTGACCACCATTAAGGGGTATCTGGAGGCAATTCTGGACGGAACCATTCCCCAGGAGCTGTATCCGAAATACCTGAATATCGTGATTTCCGAGACCCAGCGGCTGAACAAACTGACGGAGGGAATGCTGACACTGAATGCGCTGGGACCCGACGGATACTTAACGAAATCGAATTTTGACATCAACCATACCATCCGGGACACGGCGGCGGCCTTCGAGGGTGCCTGTGTCGAGAAGGGGATCACTTTCGATCTCACCTTCTCCGACACCATCCAGATGGTTTATGCAGACTTTGGCAAGATCCAGCAGGTGCTCTACAACCTGATTGACAATGCCATCAAGTTCAGCCGGGAGGGCGGGGTGATCTACATCACCGTCTCCGAGCGGGGCGACAAGGTGTACGTGTCGGTAAAGGATACGGGTATCGGCATTCCGGCCAAGAGCCAGCAGAGGATCTGGGAACGCTTTTATAAGACAGACCTGTCCCGGGGTAAGGATAAACGGGGTGTCGGTCTCGGACTGGCCATTGTCCGGGAGATTATTCAGGCCCACGGGGAAAATATCGATTTGATCAGTACGGAAGGCGTCGGTTCAGAGTTTATCTTCAGCCTTCCCAAGGTAAAAGAATCTGGAGTCTGATATGGCAGAAAAAGAACAGGATCGGGAGTTTATCCGGCAGAAGATCGTGCGGCCGCCCATGTCCGGGAAGGATATACTGAAGAGGGCTGTGCTGTTTGCAGGCCTGGGCGTCCTTTTCGGCGGGATTTCCGCCGTGACATTTACCGCTGTGAAGCCGCTGGCGGAGCAGAAGCTGGGCATGCAGACGCCGCAGACAGAGACGGCAATCGAATTCACGGCCGATGTGCCTGAGACCACCCTCTCGCCGGCAGAGAGCCGGGCAGCCGAGACGGCGCAATCCCAGGAGGCCAAGCGGCAGCTGGACGAAGCCGTGGACAAGGCCGTAGACCAGGCGATGAGCAGCTATACCGTGAACGGGGACATGCTGCAGGCCTTCTACGGGGCGGTTCAGGAGATTGGAAAAGACGTGGATCCCGGGGTCGTGACCGTACATTCCGGCGTCCGGGACGAGGATATCTTCGGCAATGAGGTGGAGAGCTCCGGCAGTCAGGCCGGCGCTGTCATCGCCATCACCCCGGAGGAAATCCTGATATTCACCGGAGCGGAAGGAACACAGGAGGCGGATTCGCTGAAGGTGGCCTTCGCCGACGGAACGGTGGCGCCCGCGGAGCTTAAGGGCTGCGACAGCCTGATGCATATGGCGGTGGTATCGGTGCGTCCGGAGAATGTTCCGGAGGAAACCATCAGTCACACGGAGGTTCTTCCGCTGGGCAATTCCTTCCAGCTCCGGCAGGGGGACTTCATCCTGGGGATCGGTGCGCCCGCAGGGCGGATGCACTCCGTCACCGGCGGCACGATAGCCAGTATTGAGGACAATGTTTCCGTCACCGACGGCGTGGGCCGCATCATGTACGCGGATATTCCGGCCAGCACGGAAAAGGTGACCTTCTTCATCAACATGGCCGGAGAGATCATCGGCTGGGCGGTGAAGAATACGGGGAGCACGGAGAATTCCGGACTCACGGAGGTCTGTGGGATCTCCGGATACAAAAAACAGCTGACAGGCATGTCCAACGGGGAAGGTCTGCCCTATTTCGGTGCGCGCTTCCGGGACGTGAATGAAACGATGCAGAGCACCGGCATGCCGGAGGGAGCCTACATAACAGAAGCTGTTCCGGACGGACCGGCCTACCAGGCGGGAATCCAGAACGGAGATATCATCGTTGCCTACGGCGAAGAGCCGGTACTTTCCCAGGGAGAGCTGCGGACCCGCATTGAGAACTCCCATCCGGAGGATACGGTGCGTGTGAAGGTGATGCGGGCCGGCCGGGAAGAATACCGGGAAATAGAATTTGAAGTAAAGATAGCGGAGAGATAAGTTCAGATGAGATTTATTGCACAGTTTACAGAAGGGTACCGGGTTTCCGACGTGTACCTCGCAAAAAACAGACAGATTGCCGTGACCAAGAACGGCAAGGAATACGCCAATGTTGTTCTGCAGGACAAGACGGGAACCATCGACGCCAAGATATGGGACCTGACCTCCCCGGGAATCGGGGATTTTGAGACCCTTGACTACGTTTGGGTGGAGGGGGATGTGACCCTGTACCAGGGAAGCCACCAGCTGAATATCCGGAGAATCCGCCGGGCGGAGGAGGGGGAGTATAAGCCCGCCGATTACCTGCCGGTCAGCCCCCGGAATCTGAAGGAGATGTATCAGGAGCTGAAGGCCCTGGTGCTCTCTCTGGAGAATCCCTACCTGAAGAAGCTGGCGGTCAGCTACTATGTGGACGATAAGGAATTCCTGAAGGCCTTCTGCTATCATTCGGCGGCGAAGAGCGTGCATCACGGCTTCGTGGGCGGCCTTCTGCAGCACACGCTGAGCGTCATGAATCTCTGCGACTATTTTGCAAAAACCTACCCCATGCTGAACCGGGACCTGCTGCTGACGGCGGCATTGTTCCACGATATCGGCAAGGTGTC
>DMCD01000079.1 GCA_003445895.1 Lachnoclostridium sp.
CCGCCGGCGGCGCAGTCGGCGATGGTATAGAGGCAGCCGCCGTGAAGGGATCCGATGGGATTCAGAAGCTCCGGCATGATCTCCATCTCCATCCGGCAGTATCCCTCCCGGACCTCCACGGTCTTTATGCCGATCATGCGGCCGAAGGCATTGCCCCCGTCTCTCTCATCGATCACCTTCTGAAATAATCCTGTCTGTTCCGCCATCGTTTTCGTTTCCCTTCTGCAGTATCTTCACATTCTTTCAAGAATCTCTGTTCCGTCATAATGCAGACAGTATACCATCAATTCCCCGTTTGCAAAAGCATCGGATGGGCATCTTTAGCCTGCCCATCCGACGCGAAGCGGGCATCTCGCGGCCTGGCCGCTCGATGTCCGTTGGCCGGAAATTGTCCGCTCGTGCAAGCACGGCTGCCACTTTCCGGCCTTATCGCTCAAAAAAAGTGCGGGCTCAGCGCACCCGCACCCCGTCATGAATACCCTCGGCATCCGCCCTGGCTATGACGGTATCGTTCTCGGAGAGCCCGCCGGTGATGACGGCATCGGTTCCGGTCTGGTATTCCGAGGAAATCTCCGTCTTCACGGCCCGGTGCCCCTGCACCAGGTAGACGTACTGCTTCCCGTCCTCCTCAAACAGGGCATCCGCCGGGACGGTCAGCACATCCTCCCCCTGATAGAGGAGAAAGCGCAGGGTTACGCCGTATCCCTCCTTTCCCGAAAGGCCCTCCGGGTCATCGGGGACTGCCTTCACGTGCACCCGGTATTCCGAGAGTCCCAGAGCCGAGGTTCCGGCGGAGGCAAAATCATAGATCTCCGTGATATGGCCGGGAATCTTCTCATCCTGCCCCTTTCTGCTGACGGTGATTTCACAGGGCGTGCCCGCAGAGAGCCAGGGAACCACCGAGGTCAGCACGTCCGCCTCCACGCATAACTCTTCTGCCGGCCGGATACAGACGGTCTCCATCCCCTCCCGGACTGCCGACACCTGCTTTATGGGAAGCGATGTGATGATGCCGTCCTCGCCGGCCTTCACCTCACATCTGGCTATCCGGTCCTTCAGCTGCAGAAGTTTCGTGCGGCTGCCCTCCAGCTCAGCCTCCAGCATCCCGTTCTCGCTCTCAAAAAAGGTATCATTCAGCTTGTCGCCGGTGATCCCCTCCTGCTCCAGCTTCTCCATGAGCGTTCTGCTTTCCTGATACCGCTCCTGCGCCTGGCGGTATGCGCTCTCGGCGCTGCGGTACTCCGCCTCCGTCTGCTGCAGCTCCAGCCTTGCCACATCGCCGCCGGCTGCCAGCACCTGCATGCCCTCCCAGGCAGACTGCGCCGCCTGCAGGGCGGACTTTGCCGCCTCCAGCTCCTTCCCCAGCCCGTCCAGATATTCCGCGGGGGATGTGGTCATGACCTGGCCGATCTTTGCCCGGTCCATCTGGGCCTCCAGGGCCCGGACGGCGCTCTCGGCCGCCTGCTCTTCGAAGTCATACAGGACGGGGTCGATGCGGTACAGCACCTGCCCCGCCTTCACCCGGTCATTCTCCGACACCAGAATCTCCGCCACAGGCCCGGAAACCTCCGAAAGGACAGCCTTTTCCTCCCCGGAGGAGATAACTCCCTCCTCGCTGGCCGAGTCCTCCACCGTCTTCCGGACCGCCCGGGCCGTCTCCGTCTTTATGCCGCTGCTAGCTGCGATAAGACAGCCGAGAATCAGCACCGGCACCGCTGCCAGAAGAATCCTCTTCCTGGGCGTCAGCTTCTCTTTCCAGAATCGCTGCAAACTCTCCGCGGAAAACTTCTCCGCAGGAGACTTCTTCTGCGTATCTTTCATCGTATTCTGCAATGTTTCTCTCTTCTCCTCCGATTCCGGCATCACTCTCTCCCCTTCAGTGCTTCTGTCAGGTCCATTCTTCGGATCATTCTCTGCTCCATGACCCAGGCCGCGGCCAGGGTGATGAGGCAGAACAGGAATGCGCGGATACAGGGGGAAGGATACACCCTAAGGCTCACCCGGTAAGTATCCGAAAGCATCAGCTTCTCCAGGAGCCGGCGCACCGCCAGATTTCCGGGAAAGCCCGCAAGAATTCCCAGCGCAAAGAGCAGGGCGTGCTCCCGCAGAAGCATACCGCCGATCTCCGACTCCGATGCCCCCAGCACCGAAAGCGTCACCAGTTCATTCATCCGGTCCCGCACATTCATCATGGATATGTTGTAGATAAGGATCCCCCCTGCTGCCACAGACATCAGGGCAAAGGCATCCATCATGATCATCATGCTGCCCATCATGTCCGCATAGTTCTTCCGGGCCTGGTTCATGTTCACCAGCCAGGTGACCCGGGGAGATTCCGAAAGCTTCTCCGTCACCTCCGCCGCATGGGCTTCCCCGCAGCGAAGAATCGCCGTGTTGGCCGCGGGAGAAATCCCGAGGACTGACGGAAACTCCATAATATCCAGGTAAGCTCCCTCCCCGAAGGGCTCCTCGATCACGGCAGATACGGTCACCCGACGCTTCTCCGGCATCGCGCCGCCCAGATAGACCCACACCGAATCCCCGGCCTTTACGTGAAGCTTTTCGGCCACACCCTGATTGAGGATCATTCCCTCCCCCGGCGGTTCATAGATATGCCCCTTATTGTCCGCAATCCGCCAGAGGTCCGAGTTTCTGTTCAGTCCGTGGAGCAGCGCATACTCCGTATGGCCTTCCGAGGAGAGCTCCGCCGCCGTCACCAGCACCCCCTCCGCCGCCGTCACATGGGGCAGCTCGCCCGCCGCTCCGGCCGCAGCCAGCGGTGATACGTCATGATCCAGAGAGACCTGCATGTCATAGTCTTCGATGACATGAAACTCTGCATCCAGCATCTCCTCCACCACCAGCGGAAAGGATAACAAAACCGAGGAAAGGGCAAAGGGAAATGCCACCGCCAGCACCATGAGGAATCCCCGGAAGGGGTTCCTCAGAAGGGACCTGGC
>DMCD01000175.1:0-2327 GCA_003445895.1 Lachnoclostridium sp.
CCCCGGTTGAGAGGAGCGGCCACCAGGCGGTCGCCCACCTTTCCCATGCGGACCCGGACAAACTCCCGGTATTTGAGACCGGAGATGACAGGACGGGACAGGGTGGCCTTTACCGTATCGGCAGCGGAGGGACCGGTGCAGAACCATTCCTCCAGCAGAGGGTGCAGGACTTTTTCGAGGACGATGATGCCGGACACCGGATAGCCGGGAACGCCGAGAAGGGGCTTTTTGTCCAGGTATCCCAGGATGGCAGGTTTTCCCGGTTTGATGGCGAGTCCGTGACAGAGAACGGTGCCGACGGTTCCGATGGCCTGGGCGGAGTAGTCCTCTCTTCCCGCGGAGGAGCCCGCATTCAGGAGAACCATATCGCAGGAAGCTGCGGCATCTGTCAGGGTATTCACGATATCATCGAATTTATCCTTCACGATGGGATAGACCTTCGGAACAGCGCCCCACTCCGCAAGCATGGAGGAAAAGATGGAACTGTTGAATTCGATGATGTCGCCCGGACCCGGGTTTTCGGTGGGGGCTACGATCTCATCCCCGGTCGGAATGATGCCGACGACAGGCCGGGCCAGGACTTCTACCTCCAGAATGCCGGCAGCCAGAAAAGCGCCGATGGCGGCGGGAGTGATTCTGGTGTGTCCCGGCAGGACCATTTCCCCGGCGCAGATATCCTCGCCGATCTGGCGGATATGCTGCCAGGGAGCAGCGGAGGCGTGGATTTTCACAGAACCGTCCTCCTGACGGACCAGGTCCTCCACCATGATGACGGCGTCATAGGCCTCCGGGATGAGGTCGCCGGTATCCACGACCAGATATTGGCCGGAAGAGAGTGTCACAGGCGTGGTCTCCGTTGCGCCGAAGGTGTCCGATGCGTGTACGGCGATGCCGTCCATGGCGGAAGCGGGATAGTGGGGAGCGCTGATATGGGCATAGACTGCCTGTGCGGTGATGCGTCCGGCCGCCTTCTGTACGGGGATTTTCTCCGCGGGGGCATGGAAGCCGCAGGAGCGCAGCACCGCCAGATATTCGGCTGCGGCCTGGGCAAGCTCTGTATTAGTCAGGTATTGAAAAGCCATAATAACCTCCGAAGTTTCTGTTAAATAAAGATTTATACCGATTATACCGGATCCGCCGGATTCCGTTCCGGTGCTTCTGTCCTGTCGAGCTTATAATACGCCATGACAGACTGACGGAAGGCATCGGCCAGCGGGGACAGATGCTTCTGGCGTTTGAAGCATATCATCATATTCCGGGAAAACTTTTTCTGCATGATCGGAAGCAGGCGGATGGCCGGATCATTGCGGTAGAGATCGGCGCTGCTCTCCGGGACAAAGCCGGCGGCGATGCCTTCGGCAATCATCTGACAGTGCAGAGAGCGGCTGTCGGTGTAGCTTTCGGAAGCCGGCGACACGGCGAGGGCTCTGCAGATTTCCAGCGGGTATTCCATATCCCGCTCCCCGCACCGGAGGAATACGAAATCGATGTCCTGCAGGTCCGCCGTGGAAGCGGAGGTGCGGGCCGCCAGGGGATGATTTTTGTTTACTGCCAGCAGATACCGCTCGGTATAAAAGGGATATCCCCGGTACCGCGCATACTTTTTCTCTTCGGGATAGACCATGACGTCGAAGGAATTGATATCCGGCGTCTCGTCCCGCTCAAGGCTGCGGCATACTTCGAAGGATACCTCCGGGTGCTGTCTGCGGAAAGCGGCCATGCAGGAGAGCAGTTTTCCCAGGCCGCCGTCCACGCCGATGCGGATTCGGTTATTCTGGCCCTTAATCTCCCGGTTGATGCGGTCGATGGAATCATCCAGTTCCGCAATCATTCTGCGGCAGCTTTCCAGAAACTGGGTTCCGGCCCGGTTCAGCGAAATATTCTTTCCGTTCCTCTCAAAGAGCTCCGTGCCAAGTTCCTTTTCGATGGCAGATATATTTTTGGAAAGAGAGGACTGGGAAATGTGCAGCAGTTCCGCCGCCCGGCTCATGTTTTCCAGCTGTGCGATAGTGATGAAATAGCGTATTTGCATCGTATTCATAAGTCCATTCTACGCAGTCTTATTCCATAATGCAATAAGGATATGCCGATTTGTCCATAAATAAATTTACCAGGGGCCCGCCGGAACGGAGAATGTCAGAAACATATATTGACATGGACAGTTATATTGCATAGAATAAAGACGATTTGGCGAAAATGCCAGCAAAAGCGATATTCCAGGAGGGAATTATGAAAAAAACATTCGTGATGTTATCAACAGCCGTGATGATGACCATGCTTGCCGCATGCGGCGGCAGCAAGCCGGCTGAAACCACAGCGGCAGAGAC
>DMCD01000175.1:2416-3687 GCA_003445895.1 Lachnoclostridium sp.
GAGACCGCGGCAGAAGAATCCGCTGAGGAGACCGAAGCAGAGGCAGAAGAGTCCTCCGTAGGCCTTCAGATCCTGTATGAACAGGATGACAGCATGATCAACACCTACTCCCTGCTTGCCGTGAATCCGGAAGCGCCCTTTGTGGATGCGGACGAGAAGCCGGTGGAGGGCGTGGAGCTGAACACCGAGGGAGCAAAGGCTCTCATCAACTGGATGCTTTCCGAGGAAGGCGAGAAGGCCGCAGCAGACTACGGATATGAAGAGTACGGCGAGTACCTCTTCTATCTGCTGGACGGTGCACCGGTATCCACTGCGGAGATTCCGGAGGCTACCGAGGAGACAAAGAAGATTCGTCTGTCCACCACCACATCCGTGAACGACTCCGGACTTCTTGGCTATCTTCTTCCGATGTTCGAGGAGAAGTACGGCTATGAGGTTGAGGTTTATTCCGCAGGAACCGGCAAGGCTATTGCCAATGCCAAGATGGGCAACGCAGACCTGATTCTGGTACACTCCAAGAAGCAGGAAGAGGCGTTCATTGAAGACGGATTCGCCTATGTTATCGACGGCATGGATGCAGAGCGTCTGAGCTTCATGTACAACTACTTTGTACTCTGCGGACCGGCAGAGGATCCGGTAGGTGCCAGGGACTGCGCAACCGTTAAGGATGCCTTCGCAAAGATCGCCGAGGAGAAGCAGCCCTTCGTATCCAGAGGCGACGGTTCCGGTACCCACACCAAGGAACTTTCCCTGTGGCCGGAGGATCTGGGCATCACCGAGGAAGCTGCAAGCTTTGCGGATTATACAGACTGGTACACCTCTGCAAACGCAGGTATGGGCGTATGCCTGACCATGGCAAATGAGATGGGCGCCTACATCCTTTCCGATAAGGCAACCTTCCTCACCTTCCGCGCAAACAACGGCGTGATGGAGTAAGATGGCTTGCATGCAGAAGGGATTCTGTGTACAATAACTGACAAACCAGGCTGCTGCGGCATGAGCTGCGGCAGCCTTTATTAGAATTCTCTGCCGGGTATTTTTGTATCCCGCAGGCCGAAAGAAAGGAGGAGACCGGTGTATACGGCAGTAATAAAAGCAATTCAGCTGATTATGGGCTGTGATGCGGAACTGCTCAATATTCTGGGAACGACGGCACGCATGAGTCTGTCCAGCTCGGTGATCGCCCTTCTGATCGGCGTGCCCGTGGGAATCCTCTACGGTACCTGCCGCTTTTTCGGAAAAGGCGCCCTTGTCGTTCTCAACCGGACGCT
>DMCD01000175.1:3850-13737 GCA_003445895.1 Lachnoclostridium sp.
CTGATGGTTCTGGCCCAGGTGGTGCTGATCACCCCGATTGTGGTGGGAAACATGGAGAGCTTCGTGTCCGGGGTGGCGGAGCCGATCCGGGAAACCGCCGCGGGGCTCGGGCTCGGACGCATGAAGACACTCCTTCTCATTGCGGGAGAGTGCAGATACCAGATATTCTTCACCTATCTGCTGTCCTTCTCCCGGGCGATCGCCGAGGTCGGCGCGGTCAGCATGGTGGGCGGCGCCATCGCCTGGAAAACCAACGTCATGACCACGGCCATCATGCAGTACACAAACCGGGGCAATTTTTCCCTGGGCGTGGCGCTGGGACTGATCCTGTTAAGCATTTCCCTTATCATCAACATTGTCATCACGATGCTGCAGAGGAGGTTTGACCGATGAAAATACCTGCACTGCAGAAGCAGTATGACGGGCGCATGGTTCTTGATACGCCGGAGCTTACCATGGAGAAGGGGAAGCTTTACGCGCTTCTGGGGGCCAATGGCAGCGGCAAATCCACCTTTGCCAGGATTCTTGCCGGGATTATTCCCTCCGACAATCACAGAAGGCTTCCGGAGAACTGCCGCGTGGGATACCTTCCCCAGAAGGGGTACGCCTTCCGGACAACGGTTCTGAAAAACATTCTTCTGGGAAATGGGGACGAAAAGAAGGCGCAGGAGCTGATCCGGGACTTTTCCCTGGAGGACCTTAAGCGGCAGCAGGCAAGGAGCCTGTCCGGCGGGGAGATTCAGCGGATGTGCCTGGCAAGGATCCTGATGAAAACCTATGACCTGCTGATTCTGGATGAGCCGACCTCCGCCATGGACCGGAAGTCCATTCTCCGCTCGGAGGAGATTCTGGGAGAGCGCAGAGACGGGGGCGATACCATCCTTCTGATCACCCATTCCGTGCAGCAGGCATCCCGCCTGGCCGATGAGGTGATATTTCTGGACGGGGGAAAACTGATAGAGCAGGGTGCGGCAGGTGAGGTGCTGCACGCGCCGAAGATGCCGGAAACCCGGGAATTTCTGGAGTTTTTCGGGGTGATACGTTAACATGCCTTGAATATTCGGACAGAGGAGAGTTTTCATGGAATTCACGAAAGAACAGCGGGAGAGATACGCGAGACACTTTGTGCTGAAGGAGATTGGTGAGGAAGGTCAGAGAAAGCTTTCGGAGGCGAAGGTGCTGGTGATCGGTGCAGGCGGCCTCGGAAGCGCCTCCCTCCTCTATCTGGCGGCAGCCGGTGTGGGAATCCTTGGGGTGGCGGATTTCGATACGGTTGATGTTTCCAACCTGCAGCGGCAGATCATCCACCGGACCGACCGGGCGGGCATGGCAAAGACAGAGTCGGCGGCCATATCCATCGGCGGGCTGAATCCGGAGGTGCAGGTGCGCCAGTTCCGGGACCGGGTGACGGTTGACAACATTCTGCCTCTGATCGGGGAGTATGATTTCATCATCGATGCGACCGACAGCTTCGAGTCCAAGCTTCTGGTCAATGATGCATGTGTCCTGGCGAAAAAGCCCTTCAGCCACGCCGGGATCATCCGGTTTGAGGGGCAGGCCATGACCTGGGTGCCGGGGCAGGGCCCCTGCATCCGCTGCGTGATGGGAGACGTTCCGCCCAGAAACATGGTGGCCAGCGGAGCCCAGGTGGGCGTCCTCGGCGCGGCTGTCGGAGTACTGGGCAGCATTCAGGCGACGGAGGCCATCAAGTTCATCACCGGCCGGGGAAAGCTCCTGACCGGACGGCTTCTTCTCTTTGACGGGCTTTCCATGCAGTTTACCGAGATGGAGATGAAGACGGGGAACCCCCACTGCCGGATCTGCGGCGTGCACGCGGATATCACAAGCCTTGCGGAGAACCGGCTGGAATACGAACAGGGCTGATAAAAAAGGAGAAGCGTCCCGAAAGACGCTTCTCCTTTTTTATATTCCGGAATCAGCTGCCGGGAGGACAGATCAGCCCCCGCCCAGCAGATGGATAACCTCCAGCACGTCGTTTTCGCCGATGACGGCGGCAGCGTACTCCTCCGGCCAGATGACCGTTTTGTTCAGCTTCACGACCAGCTTCGGCCAGGTAAACTTATTCTCTGTGATCACATCCTGTACGGTAAGTCCTTCCCGCCAGCCGGGATAGGGCCGGTTGTTCAGAGTCATCAGACTTCCTCCTTCAGAAGGGGTTCCACAACTTCAAGGAGCTCCGGGAGATCCATGCCCAGTTCCTTCAGATGCTTCACCGTGGGAACGCCGTTCATGGTCCAGCCGCGCTTGGGATATACGGCATCGATAAGGGTCTGGTACCGGTCTTCACGGAACTTGCGGGTGGCGGCCATGCGCTCTTTGAGACTCATGCTCTTCACCTGCTCTTCGGTGTAGCCGGCCAGCTCCACCAGCTGACTGTCATAGCGTTCCTCTCTCCAGAGGTACTCATCCTCAAAGACCGGTCCTGCGGAGCGGTAGGGGATGGCGTCGTTGGCGCGGAGCCCCTTGCCCATGCGGATGTTGAAGATTCTCTGGAAGTTGTAGACACGCTCGGACTGCTTAATCATGTCCGGAATGTCAATCTTCTTACCGGTCACGCCGTAATAGAGATCCAGATAGTTCTGCACATGCTCGGGAACCATCTTCGGGTCATCGGTGGTGGCGTTGTCCGCGGGAACAATATCATTCCACGGCAGCTTGCAGAAGCCCATGAGACCGAACCAGGTGCGGAACATGGGATAGAAGTACAGTGCTTCCGCCTTGTCCTCGAAGGTCGGGATCTGGTTATTGACCTGATCCATGAAGATCAGCCACGCCTCGTCGTGCTGCGGGCCCTTGTTGGTGAGACCATAGCCGCCCTGCTGTGCCAGGGATTCCTTTGCGGAGTACTCGGAGTACTCGAGGCCCTTCTGCTCCATGCCGAAATCGTTCATTTCATTCAGATCGCCCCAGCCCTGGGCAGCGAAGTATTCCTTCTGCTTGTGGATGCCGAGACCGGCGATTTTGCCGAAGCCCTCGTTTCGGGAAATCTGATGCATCATCTCCAGATCGGCAGCTGCATTGCCCCAGGTAAGCTCCAGGCCTCCGGTGCGCTCCTTGTTGAGAATTCCTCTCTCGTAGCACTCCATCAGGAAAGCGGTCATGGTGCCGTAGGAAATGGTATCCAGACCGTAGGTATCGCAGTAGAAGTTCAGCTCCAGGACCTCCTGGGGATTGTAGATGCCGCAGCTGGGGCCGAGGCCTGCCGCGCTCTCATACTCCGGACCGTCCACGCAGACCCGCTGTCCCTTGTAGGGGCCGGTCTTTAACAGGAAGTGATCGGAAGCCTTGGCGCAGGCCAGGGAGCAGCCGTACCAGCATCCGTCCGCCGCGCCCTGGGTCAGCCAGTCGGACTTGAAGACCTTTGCCGTCATCTCATCGATGCCCGGCGCATCGCCGAACTTGAAGTTGTGGGTCGGGACGATATCGTAGTCCGCCAGGGTGCGCAGGGAATAGGCAGTGCCGACGCCGCGCATGTCATTCTGCTTGCTGTCGTTTAAGGCAACCTCCCGGTGGAACTTATGTCCGGTCCTGTTGATGATGGAGATATCGAAGCAGTCATTCAGGTTGTTCTTTACGCCGTCGATCTTGCATACCAGAGCCTTGATGCCCTTGTCGCGGAACACGCGGCCGATGCCGCCGCGGCCGGCCTGCTTCAGGCGGGTAACGCCCCGGTGCGGGTCATAGAAGGAAAAGTTCAGCATGCCGATGTTGCTGTACTTTGCCGCGGATCCTGCACATGCAACGGCGATGTTCTTCTTGTCATTCTCATCGTCCGCATACATGGCTGTCAGCTCTTCGCACATGACGTGGGCGTCAAAATGCTCCAGCGGAGCTTCCTCGAAGGAGATGGTTCCCTTCGTGGCGTCAATGACGACGATCAGGTCCCTGTTGGACTTTCCGGCGATCTCCAGGGCATCAAAGCCCGCAAACTTGAGGTAGGGACCGAAGAAGCCGCCTACGTTGGAGTCGATCGGAATATCCGTCAGCGGGGAAATGGTGCAGACCAGGGTCTTTCCGGTGCCGCCGTACTGGGTAATGCCGGCGACCGGACCGGGAGACATGACGATCTCATTCTCCGGGGAATCCCAGCGGGTATCCGGAGTTACCGCATCCCAGAGGTAGCGCAGGCAGTAGCCCTTGCCGCCGGTGAATTTCTCTTTTACCTCTTCCGGGATATCGGAGATCTTCGCGGTGCGATCTCCCACGTTGATGGTGAGGATCTTATCGGTGTAGCCGCGGTGAAGCGGGGTTTTCTCATAGGAAGTCTCGCCCAGAAGTACATGGGCTGCCTTCATCTTCGCGAGCTCTTCGGCAGAAGGAGCCTGATATCTCGGAACATTGCAAATATGAATCATCTTGGATTTCCTCCTTCTTATGCCTCTTCGATGCGAATGGCGCCGGTGGGACATGCTTTTACGCACAGACCGCAGGCGATGCACTTGCTGGGTTCGCTTCTGTCGTCACACTGTACCATCACCTGCTCGGGGCAGAAGCCGGTGCACATGAGGCATCCCACGCACTCCTTCCGGTTCAGCATGTATACGCCCTTCGGATTCTGCCTGATGACGCAGGTATTGCACACTTCAGCGCACTTTCCGCACTGATTGCATATATGAATCGTATGGGATCCGTCTTCGTTGTCGTCCACACGGATACAGGAGAGAGCCGGATCGTTTGTTTTGTAATAAGCCTGGGAACAGGCAGCCTCGCAGGAATGACATCCGATGCAGAGGCTTTCATCCTTTGCTAATCTTTTCACTGTGAACACCTCCTAAAAGCGGTTAACTCCAAATAATTATACTATATATGTGAAACAACCTCAAAATAATGAAATAACCCCTTATTCCGCTTTGGAATAAGTGGCCTGAATGCTGATAAGATAACAGCAAAGACTGCGGATCAGCTGTCAAACCGGTGGACCATAACCTCTTCTCCGGCTGATATGCCCTCGCATTCTCCGGGCACGCTGATATAGCCGTCAGAGCCGGACAGTGTGGTAATCAGTCCTGATTTGCTGCGGATGGGGACGGCCGTAAGGTTTGCGGCGCCGGGAACAAGGCGCACCCCGTTATACTGGGTCCGGCCGTGATTGGCACCCAGGGTTTCGGAGAGCACGGCGGGGAAGGTATATTCGGTACAGGCTGCTCCTGTGAGGCGGAGGATGGCCCGTTTCACGAACAGGTGAGCCGAGAAGGCAGCCGCAGCAGGGTGTCCCGGAAGGCCGAATACCGGCTTTTCCTGAATTATGCCGAGAATCGTGGGTTTGCCCGGCTTCATGGCGATGCCGTGCATGAGGAGTTCTCCCCGGCTCTCGATGATGCGGCAGGAGGCATCCTTGTCTCCGACGGAGCTTCCGCCGGAAAGAAGGACCATATCCGATTCCGCGACGGCCCGGTCCAGGGCCCTGCCCAGAAGGGTTTCATCGTCGCGGATAATTCCGTAATTTACCGGTTCTGCGCCGAAGGACTGGCAGAAGGCGCAGAGCAGATGAGAGTTTACATCCCGGATCTGACCGCCCTCGGGGGTTCCGGTGACGGGGATCAGCTCATCGCCGGTGGAGAGAATGGCAACCTTCGGCTTTCTGCGGACACAGACCTCTGCACATCCGATGGCGGCCAGGGCGCCGATATCCGGGGGCGTGAGCCGCTTTCCGGCGGGCAGAACCACCTGGCCTGGCTTTACGTCATCGCCCCGGTAGATAACATTTTCCCCCGGGGAAACCGGGCGGAAGATGCCGATGGTTCCGTCTCCGTAGTCCTCCGTATATTCCTTCATAATGACGCAGTCTGCGCCTTCGGGCAGGGCGCCGCCGGTGGGAATGGCCCGGAGCGTTCCGGCAGGAAGGGGAGAACCGGCATCCTCTCCCATGAGAATAGCCCCGTCGCAGGGCAGCATGGCGGGAATGGACTCCGAGCAGCCGAAGGTGTCATTTGCCCGGACAGCATATCCGTCCACGGTGGAGCGGTCAAAGCCGGGAACGTATTCCGAGGCCGTGACGGCCTCTGCGGTTACCCGGAAGAGGGCTTCCGCCAGGGAAACCGTCTCGGTGCCGGTTTCTTTAAGAGAAAGAGAATCTATCAGTTTAAAAACCTCATCGGTTGACAGTACATGCAGCATGTGAATCTCCGCCTTTCCAGGATACTTTTTCCTGTCCGGCTTCCGGGAAGTCGTCAGGATTCTATCATTATACTATGAATTTCAGCACTGTGTTATAATGGAATACAGGAAATGATGGTGTTCTTCGGGATCAATAAGGTGATTTTTGCGCCGGGCTTCGGCGAAAAGAAGCAGAGAGGATAAATACGATGGCAGAGGTAAAACTGCTGGGAACGCGGGGGTCGGTTCCGGTATCCGGAACGGATTTTTCGGTATACGGAGGCGCCACCTCCGCCTATATGCTGCAGGCAGAAGGGGAGGTTCTGTTTCTCGATGCGGGAACGGGGATACGGAATGTGCAGGCGGAGGATGTCCGGGGGGACCATATCCACATTCTCCTGACCCATACCCATATTGACCATATCCTGGGCCTGCCCTTCTTCCTGCTGGAACACTGCATAGGAAAAACCGTGGAGATATGGGGAAGAAGCCGCAGAGGAGAAAGCATCGAAGAACAGCTGAACCATCTGTTTTCCCTGCCCCTGTGGCCGGCACCCCTCAGGGCCTATCCGGGGATAGAATACCGGTTCCGGGAGGTTCCGGAGGAAGCCTTTGCTATCGGCTCCTTTCACATCCGCGCCATGGAGTCGAACCATCCCGGCGGTTCCCTGGTCTGCCGGGTGGATGTCCAGGAAAAGAGCATGGTGCTGGCGACAGATTTTGAGCACGGAGAAGAGGCATCCGCTGCTCTGGCAGAGTTCTCTGCCGGGGCAGACCTCATCCTGTATGACGGGCAGTATACTTCTGAAAATTATGAGAAGCACAGAAACTTCGGCCACTCGACGCCGGAGGAGGGAATAAAGCTCCTCCGGCAGGCGGGCGCCGGCCGGCTTATGATTGTCCATCACGACCCGGGACAGACGGATAATATGCTTGCGGCCCGGGAAAAGGCAGCAGGTCAGGAGAATGTTTCCTTTGCGAGGGAGAAAGAGACGGTGATTTTATGAGAGAATACTCTGTGCAGCAGATGATTCATATCGCCATCGCCATGTCGGCGGAAAAGGACACCACGGCCCTTCTGGACCGGATTCTCACGGAGGCCATGGAGATCACGAACTGTGACGGCGGTACCGTCTATGTGCGGGAGAAGGACGGGCTGCACTTTCACAACATGATCACGAAGTCAAAGGGATTTCACCGCAAACGGACGGGGAAGGAAGAGATTGCCCCGCCGGTGCCCATGACGAGAAGCCATGTATGTGCCTGCGCAGCCATGGACCATAAGAAGATTAATATCCGGGACGTGTATCTTGCGGAGGACTACGACTTTTCCGGTGCGGCAAAGTACGATAAGTACAATGATTACCGTACCTGCTCCATGCTGGTTGTGCCCATGGAGGATGAGAAGGGCCGGAATATCGGCGTTCTGCAGCTGATCAACGCCATGGATGACGAGGGACATGTGATCGCTTTTGACCCCGCCTGCGAGGACCTGATCACAGCCCTTTCGTCTCTTGCGGCCATCAGTATGAACAACAGCAGGCTGGCAAAGTCGGTGAACGATATCCTCCACTCCTTTGTGACCGTGATGGTGGATGCGGTTGATGCGAGAAGCGCCTACAACGCCAACCACACAAAGAGCATGGTGCAGTACGCCTCCCGGTTCCTCTCCTGGCTGGATGAGACGGAGGCGCCCTTCCGGGTGCCGGAGGAGGAGAAGGATCCCTTCCTGATGAGCGTATGGCTGCACGATATCGGCAAGCTGGTCATCCCGCTGGAGGTGATGGACAAGGCCACCCGCCTGGGGGATAAGGAAGAGCGGGTTATGCACCGCATTGAGACAGCATCCCTCATGGAGAAGATCCGGGGACTCACAGCCACAGCAGAGGCGGAGGATGCGGCCGCCTGCGAAGCCCGGCTGAAGGAGGCCGAAGTACTCCTCCGGAAGGCCAACACCGCGGGATTTCTTTCCGATGAGATGCTGGATGCCCTGGCGGCCATAAAGGATATTCCCTGCCTCACGGCAGGGGGGAACCGGGTTCCGCTCCTCACGGAAGAAGAATATGCTGCAGTCACCGTGCGGAAGGGAACGCTCACCGCAGAAGAACGAAAAGAGATCGAGCGCCACGTGGAATACACGGGGAGTCTTCTGGGGAAAATGGTTTTTGAGGGAGATTATGAGGAGGTGCCGAAGTGGGCCTCCATGCACCATGAATTCCTGAATGGGACGGGATATCCGGATCATAGAAAGGCGGAGGAGATTCCGCCGGAGGTCCGGCTTATCACGATTCTCGATGTCTACGATGCCCTGACGGCGGAGGACCGTCCCTACAAGCCGCCGATGCCGCCGGAGAGAGCATTTTCCATCCTGGAAAGCATGCGGGATGAGGGAAAGCTGGACGGGGAGATGCTCCGGATGTTTAAAGAAAGCGGCGCCTGGAAGAAACCAGACGCCGTACAGAAAACCGAATAAGATTAACGGGACAGATGGTCGAGGGTGAGTATTTCAAAGCCCTCGGCCTTTCCTTTGAGCCGGATGGAGGATCCGAGGGAGGTAACCTGCGCCCGATCTCCCAGGATATCCGCCACCGCGCGGGAGATGAGGATCGTTCCGCCGGGGGCGTTGGATTCCAGTCTCGATGCGGTGTTGACCGTATCGCCGATGGCGGTGTAATCCATCCGCTTCGGCGCGCCGATATTACCCACGACAGCGGGGCCGTAGTGCACGCCGATGCCGAAGTCTACGGTGCGGCCGAACCGTTTCTGAAGCTCTTCGCCCAGAGCCTTCGACCCTTCCACCATGTCCATGGCGGCCGAACAGGCGAGATAAACCGGGTCCTCCTGTTCCACGGGCGCATTCCAGAAGGCCATGGTGCAGTCACCCACAAATTTGTCCAGGGTGCCGTGGTTCTTCATGATGCACTCCGTGGTGAGGGTCAGGTATTTATTGACGATCTCCACCACCGTCGGCGGATCCAGGGATTCGCTCATGGTTGTGAAGCCGCGGACATCCACGAAGAGAACGGCGATATCATACATTTTTCCGCCGAGCTCCAGGGCTTCGGGGCCCTGAGAGAGGAGCTGCTTCATGACGGCCGGGTCCACATAGCGGCCGAAGGTCCGGGAGATGCGGTTTTTCTCCCGTCTCGCCCGGATGTAGTTGGCGGCCACCGAGGCGATAAACAGGACGGTGACGGCCAGGGGAATCCAGAGCACATGGAGCACCAGGCCCGCCCGGGCATAGAGGAGCTTCGCGAGAACGAGCCACAGGGCGCAGGTTCCGATCCAGACCGCGGCCGAGGGAAGGATCCGCCGGTCCAGGAAGAACAGCAGCAGGCCCGCGGACAGCAGGAAGAGAACTGCCAGCTGGGCGGTGCGGGATGCCTCCTTCGGGTAGAAGCCCCGGGTGAAGGCATCGATCAGGTTGGCGTGGATCTCCACGCCGTACATGGGCGCCGCGTGGGAGATGGAGGTGCGGTACTCATCCTGCATGGCCGCCGCGTAGGGGCCGATGAGGACGATTTTTCCGGCAAATGCTTCCGGCGGGATGCTCCCGTCCAGCACATCGGTGATGGAGATGCCGTCGGAGTATCCGCCGGGCGCTTTCGTGAAGGGGATATAGAAGAATCCCTCCGGGGCTTCCGGCGCCGGATTCGGGGCGATGCCTGATGCGCTGCACCACCGCTCATAGACGGCCCGGGAGAGTGAGGGAACCTCCCCCTTCTCGGGGACGTCGATCTGAAGCAGGCCGTGGCGGAGCACCGCGTCCT
>DMCD01000175.1:13889-21044 GCA_003445895.1 Lachnoclostridium sp.
ACCCGGCGGTCCGCCATATAGAAGACATCGCCCTCGGTCACGAGCTCGCTCCCGAAGACCGCGGAGCCGGCGGTGATGACATTGCCCCCTTCCCCGCAGGCCCGGGCCAGGTTTTCGTCCGCCGCAGGATCCGGTCCGGGACCGACGAAGAGGACGTCGATGCCGATGGCAGCAGGGCGCAGGTCCGGCCCACCGCTGTTCAGCGTCCGCACGGCTTCGGCCATGATATTCCGGGACCAGGGCCAGGGGCCGAGCTCCTGGAACGCGCGGTCGTCAATGCCGACGATGGCGATATCCGCCTGTCCGGCGGACTGTTCCTGGTAAAACCGGTCGGAAACGGTGCCGTCGGGGGCCGAGAGTACGCCGGAGGCCGCGGCAAAGGAAAACAGTGCGGCGACAGCGAGGGTAAGGATGATGCTCAGGATACGGTCGGTTGATTTTTTCATGATTCGGGATTATCTCTTCTGGCAAGCTGTGAGGAAGTTGCTTTTTCTTCTGGTTTTGCAAGCTGTGACGGCGTGGCGGCGGGAAGCGTTTCATCTTCCTGTGCGGGAGGCGTCTCCGGGACAGGTTCCGCCGCGGTGTTTGCGGTTTCTTCCTTTTTTACGGAGGTTCTGCCGGCGAGATCATTTTCCAGTGTTTCTTCGGGTTCGGGGAGATCCTCCGCCCCGCCGAGGCAGGTGATCCTTACATCTTCGAGGATATCATTTCCTGAGCCCGTTTTCAATCTGCCCCAGCGGGACTGCGACCCGGCGAAAATCACCTCTTCCAGGCTGTCAAGCCCGTACAGGGCGTTCTTTCCGATGGAGGTGATATCCGCCTCCATGCGGATGCGGGTGATGGAGATCTTTCCGTCCCGGTACCAGGGCGCCGTGGTGTGGCCATCCTTTACACTGTAATCCTGCATGGGGCCGGAACCGATGAAGTGCAGCACATACGCCTTATCTGCGCCGCTCTCCTCATCTTCCGTCAGGGCCCACCAGAGGTCTCTGCCGCAGGGGCCGCCCATGGTCCGGCGCACCACCGGGACAGAGCCCTCATCCAGCTTCGGGGAGATAGCCTTTGATCCCTGGGCCAGGATGATGCCCTCATTGGTGAAGGAACTTCCGTCATGATTCACCATCTCGCCGCGGTTGAGGATGAAGCCGGTCCCGTTTTCGCCGGATATGTTGCGGAAGGTGCCTTCCATGACGCCGTCGCCGTTGTGGATCACGCCCTTCGGGCCGTTGGTGATGGTTCCGGCGTTGTTGACGGTGTGGTCGCTGAAGTTATAGAGGGATCCGGTATTGTCCAGTGTGCCGCCCTCCTCCACATTGATGGTTCCGAGGTTGTAGAGGGTGCCCTCATTATGCAGGGTGGCGCCATTTTTCACGTTCACCG
The DNA here is from genome assembly GCA_003445895.1 of Lachnoclostridium sp. Classification (GTDB taxonomy): domain Bacteria; phylum Bacillota; class Clostridia; order Lachnospirales; family Lachnospiraceae; genus Clostridium_R. The sequence continues at coordinate 15,270 of DMCD01000175.1, forward strand.
TGACGCCTTCCGCAATAATCATCTCCGACCATGACGGAACGGTGAAATCACTGTCCATAGCAAGCACGTCTGACGTTCCTGCTCCCAGATAGATGGGGCCGCTGTCAAAAGCCGATTCAAGGGTGCTCAGATCGTCGGCAGGAAGGGTGTATATCTGACAGGAGTTTATCGAAAAATGGACATCGTCGCCGGTCATCTCAAAGGAAAAGGACAGGGTATCGCCGGACCGGAGAATTCCGGAAGCCCAGGCACCCGGAAGCGCTTCTCCGCTTATCTGCGGGTAGGCATAGATGAGATAACCGCCCGCTCCGGCATCCGGATTGGTAAATGTAACCTCGACGGTCTGTCCGCGCCGTACTTTTTTGGAGGTACGGATATCTTCCCCGTCGGCGGTTATGGTGAAAAAGTCCTCATCTGACTCTGTGTAGGAACAGGTATAAACGGTTTCGTCGGTGAAGGACAGTCCCACGGTATCCCAGGGCATGGTGACGGTGATGGACCGGGTTTCTCCAACCGGGATGTTCAGGGTGCCGTTCTCCAGATCTTCGCAGTCGAACTCGTAGGAGTATATCCGGTCATGGAGGCCGTTGTTGGTAAAACGGAATTCGACAGAGTCTCCCTTTTTCGCCGTGCCGGAAGACGCCCCGTTCACCAGAATGGTCTGCGCGATGTCGTCAAGATCATACCCGAAACGGGAATCCGTTGTGACGGGGAACTGGTGGTTCCAGTCCTCGGAGAGGACGTAGCTTCCGCTGTCGGGAACGCCGGTGTACAGGAAAATGGCGGGGGACACGATATCGATGTAGGACGCGGCGCGGAAGGTGGTGCTTCCGGGGTCCGTGAGCACCCCGGATAAGGCGCCGGAATAATCCGCGGCGGGGCCTGCGCCGGTGTTGGCGATGGTGCCGCCGTTAGTGTTAAAGTTGCCGAGATCATCGATGGACAGGGTCAGGGTAGGATCGCTGCCGCTGCTTGTGATTACGCCCCCGTTCATATCCAGGGAGGTATCGCCGGTCAGCGTGACGGTTCCGTTCACCGTTCCGGCATTCATGGTAAATGTTCCCGCATTCACGGTGACATTGCCCGCAAAGGAACCGCTGTTTGTGAAGACAGACCCGGCGGTGCCGTGAAAGCCGCCGGAAGCCTGTGTGCGGCCGGATGCGGTATTATTGAACGCGGCGTTGTTGGTGATGACGCCGGTGACCTTCAGGGTGTTGGAGCTGTTGACGTTTGTGGTGCCGTTGTTGGTGAGGGCATCCCCCAGGTCAGCGGTGCCGTTCACGTTCATGGAATTTCCGGGATTCACGTCCACCGGGACGCCGGCGCTTGTGGTCAGTGTCTTACCGGCGGGCACGATGAAGGGGATATCAATATTGAGGGTGTTGGCACCGCTTCCCGGCTGGAGGATAACCTGGGTCACATCGGGATCATTCAGCAGATCCTGGACCTCCTGCGCCGTGACGGGCATGGTCAGGGTGCGGACGGGGCCTTCCGGCGTGGGCACCGGCGCTCCCTCTTCCTCCTCCGGAACCGGCTGGCGGTCCCAGACCGGATCCTGGGAAATATGGTTTTCCTGGCTGGACAGGGAGGAATGGATGATTTCGAGGAGGGGGGCGAGGGTCTCCTGATCGGCGAGAAGCCTGGACCGGGCCTCGTCCTCCGTGAGACTGCGCAGATCGATGCCGGAATCCTGCAGGATTTTCAGAATGGTCGGGTCATCCCCCAGCAGTTCCATTAAAACAAAACCCTCGATCTCTTCCCGGGTAAACCGGCGGAGGATGATGTCGCACTGGTCAACGGGCCGGTTCGGGTCATAGACCACGAAATCGGCGGTCTCACCCGCGCGGAGAAGGATGGACTTGGTCTGTCCCGTGATGGGGTTGGTCACGCTGCAGAGGGCGGTGCCGTCCAGCATGAACACGCGGGTGGTCCGGCTGTCCAGGACCTTCACCCAGCCGCTGGTGCCGCGGATGCCCATCACCATGGAGGAGGTGCGGATATTCATGGTTTCTCCGGACTGCAGCGGTTCCCGCACGTTGAAGAAGAGGTTGCCGGAGTGCAGCAGAACCTCCAGTCTGCTGCCGCTTCTGCGGATCTCCGTCTCGCTGACGGCATCCTCCTTCAGCGCCTTGGCGTCATCCAGGCTGAACCAGGCATAGCTTCGCTCGGCAGTCAGGGTCCGGTTGCCGCTGACAAGGCGCATGTCTGTCTGCAGAAAGGCACTTTTGCCTGCCGGATCCTTCACGTCCACCGTTCCCTCCGTTTTTGCCAGGCGGATGGTGGAGGCGGCGGCCGTGTCGGCCAGGACATTGGCGGAAAGCACGGTGAGAAGCAGACATAAGGTGAGTAAAAATACGTTTATTCGTTTCATGGGGCACCTCTGTTCCTGTGGGAATACGGGTTCGGAAGGAACCGCAGAATTACAGCGGGATCATAAACAGCTTGCGAGAATAGGCATCACAGACGTACAGGACGCCGTCGGATACGACAAGTCCCGTGGGGGACACCGGATACGTCCGGGGATCTGCCGGGTCCGGCGCGAGCAGAGTGTCCACGGAACCGTTCCGGATGCGCCGGACAGCGCCGTTGACCGTGTCGGAGACGTAGACGGTTCCATCGGATCCCACCGCGATTCCCATGGGGGAGGAGAAGGCCGCCGCATTCGCCGGGCCGTCGGCAAAGCCGTTTTCTCCGGACCCTGCGAGATATTCCTTCTGTCCGTCCTTTACCCGCAGGATCCGATTGGCCCCGGTCTCTGCGATGTAGAGCCAGCCGTCATGCCAGGCGAGGGCGGTGGGCCGGTTCAGGCGTTTCGCGGCGGAAACCACATTCCCCGAGGGGGAGATGACCCGAACGGCATTGTTTCCGGTGTCGGAGACATAGAGATACCCCCGGTCATCGGTGGCCAGCCCGGTGGGATGGTCGAAGATGACGCCCATATCGCCCACCTTCAGGGGTTCATTGGTGCTGGCGTTGGCGGTCTCCGTCCGATCCGGACGGAGGACCCGGACCGCGTTGTTTTCCGCGTCGGAGACAGCCCACCCGTCCAGGAAGGGCGAAATGGCCCAGGGATCCTTAAACAGGCTCTCGTCATGGCGGGCGTCGTTGTATCCGCCCAGGGGTTCCCCGTAGGGGTCGATGGTGCTGGTGCTGCCGGCGTAGAGGGTGCAGATTCCGTCCCGGATCTGCCATATGACCTTCGCGTAATCATCGGTGACGAGAAGGGTTCCCTCGGGCGTGCCGACAATGTCCGTCGGCGCGCAGGTGACGTCCAGGGAAGTCAGAACAGAATGTTCATTCGTATAGGAAATCACAGGTTCATCCGCGAACGCGGAGAATGCAGGCAAGGCAGCAAGCATACAACCCAGGAATAATGTGAAAAATGATTTATAATTCATGAATTTTAACCTTCTTTCCTAAAAATTCAATGATAAACGGAGAAAAATTCCGATGCTTCATCTTGACACTACCATGATAAAGTGATGAAGTCAACAGGCACAAGGCAGTTTCCCGTCTGTTTCGGGGAAGACTGCCGGAAAAAAACATATTTCCTTCTTTTGACTGTTGTGGGCGGAAAATATGCCATTTACTATATAGAGAGACTTTTTATGCGGATGGAGGTGGAATATGAAAATAAATAAGATTATTTCTGGCATGGTTTCTGCTGCGGCTGTACTGTCGCTCTCTGTTCTGTCTGCTGCCTGCGGCGGCGCATCCGGTACCGGCGCCGCGACGGAGGTGGCGGAAGAGAAGTCCGCAGCCGGGGAGGAGACGGAATCTTTCCTGGGAGAGAAGAAGATTCCTTCCGGGCAGCAGGAGGAGAAGGAAGCGGCGCAGACCCTGGCGGAACACCTGGCCGGCCGGTATTCCTATGCCTATCCCCGCACAGAAGAAGACGCAGAGCGCATGGAAGAGGATATGCGCGAATACTATACCCTGGACATCGTGAACTTCGGCGGCAATCTCTTTGCCACCGGCGGCATCGCCATGGCGGAAAGTCCGGAGGAGGAGAAGCGTCCCTATTCTTTCTGGGGGATGGAGTTTATCCCGACGGCAGAGGGCGCGCTTTCGGACACAGAGACCACATCCTGCGATATCGGCGTTCTCACCTGGTCCGTCATGTCCAACATGGGAAAATACTGGGATAAGCCTGCCTATGGGACCATAGAACTCACGGAGGAGGGGGTGGCCTTTCTCGGGAAAGACGGCGCGGACAATCCCCTGATAGAAGGTGCAGAGCGGGTGGAATTCGTCCGGGATGACACGGTGGCGTCTGCAGGCGCCGGAACCGGGGAAGCCCTCACAGAGTATGAGCGCACCGATATTCCCGGAGAGCTTTTCGGCATATGGAAGGAAGAAACCGAAGAGGGCCCTCTGGTGGTGGAATTTGCCGGGAATGCCGGCTCCGATGCGGAAAACATCGGCCGCCTCCGGATCTGCCGGAAGCGGGGCGGCCAGCGGGTAATGTTTGCGGAAGGACATTTCTGTGCCGGGGAGGACGGGACCCTTACCGCGATATATACTCCGCTGGGATTTACTCCCGTTCTGGAAACCTGGAAATACAGCCTGGAAAAGGGCAGTCCGGTTCTGACCCTGCGTGCGGGGGAGGGCGAATACGATACCGTCAGCGGCCTGACGGAGGAAGCGGCGGCATTTTCCAGAATCAATGCGGAAGAAATTCCGGTCACCGGACCGGAGGCCCTGGAGAGAGCAGATGTTTCTCTTGCGGAATACAGACGGGTCCTTGGCCTCTACGCCCAGGCCATTGCGGAAAACCAGGACCGGGAGACCATGGAATCCCGGGGACTTTATACAGGACTGTCTGACTGGGGGGTGCCGATGGCGTCCTCGGAGGAGATCGGATATGTCCTGTATGACATCGATGACAACGGCATCGATGAATGCCTTATCACCTGGATGGGCAATATCGTGGATATATGGAGCTTCGACGGCAGAAAAGCCGGTATGACTTATGTCACCCCGTACCGCGGCGAGACGGTGATCTATGACGACGGCATGGTGGAGATGCTGTTTGGCAGCATGACCCGGGCATCCAACACCTGGTACCGGATGGATGAGAGAACAGAGCAGCTGCTGCCCGTGGTGGAGCGCCTCTATAAGCCGGTGGAGCACGGCGAACCGGATATGCAGTATTTTGAGTTTGCGGCACAAGGGTCCGCAGAAGAATTTGAAGAAGCCTGTGAGATTACAAAAGAGGAATATGAAGAGAAAATCACCCGCGGAAATCCGGCGGAGATTCGCGGGATTACGCTCATAAAAGAGTTTGCGGGGTTCTGAGGACAGAAAAAAGCCGGAATCCCGGCGGGATCCCGGCTGATTCCTCAGCGGATTCGCTTATAATCTACGAACTGGTATTTCAGGCCGCTGGCTTCGTCGGTGAAGAATTCGCTCTCTTCCACGGGCTCCACATCTCTTCCCGGGAAGGGGAAGGTGACATCGTGGGGGGCTTTCGTGTATACGTGGGTCAGATATAATTTATCTGTGTAGGGCATAAACTCCCGGTAGACGGATTCTCCGCCGATGATGAAGGCCTCTTCCTCCGGGTTTACCAGGGCGAGAGCTTCCTCTACGGAGGAGACGACCTCGGCGCCGGGAACGGTGAAGCCCTCACGGCGGCTCAGGATGATGTTTCTCCGGTTTTTCAGGGGTTCTGCCCCGGGAAAGGTTTCCAGGGTTTTCCGGCCGTAGATGACGGTGTGGTCCTTCGTGAGGCTGCGGAACCGCTTCAGGTCCTCCCGGATGTGGAACTGAAGG
>DMCD01000161.1:0-1099 GCA_003445895.1 Lachnoclostridium sp.
GCGGCAACCGGGCAAGGGACAGACGATTTACCATGGGAGAGATCGGTGGAAGATATGCGGATCTGAATATTATTACCGCGGATAATTCCCGTTTTGAGAAGGTAGAAGATATCATGGCGGATATCAAAACCGGCATGGCGAAGTCGAACGGAACCTATATTGAAATTCCGGACCGCAGGGAAGCGATCCGCTACAGCCTCGAACATGCCGAAGAAGGCGATATCATCGCCGTCATCGGCAAGGGACATGAGGATTATCAGGAAATCAACGGCGTAAAGCACCATTTCCTCGACAGGGAAGAGGTGGAGCGCGCCGTAAAAGAACTGGGCCTGTAATAGGGTCAGAGACTGTCTTGTCAGTACGTGAGGCTGACGAGGCAGTCTTTCGCGTACTGTGAGAAGGAACAGGTTTCTGCAGAATGCAGAACCGATAAATGAGGAGAAGCTATGAGAAATGTAACGGCAAAAGATGTGGCAGAGGCCTGCGGCGGAAAGATTATTTCCGGAAATCCGGATACGGTTCTTGCCCATATCAGCATTGATTCACGGAAAATGCAGGGGGATGACCTCTTTGTTCCGATTATCGGAGAGAAGAATGACGCACACCGGTTTATTGTGTCTGCGATGGAGAACGGGGCCGCAGCGTCCCTGACCTCCGAGCATGATACGGCACCGGAGGGATGTACCGGAACCCTGATCCGGGTGGAGGATACCGTTCGCGCCCTTCAGGCGCTGGGACATATGCTTAGAGAACGCCTTCAGATTCCCGTGGTCGGCATCACCGGCAGCGTGGGCAAGACCTCCACAAGAGAGATGACTGCCTGCGCCATCGCCTCAAAGTACAACACCTTCCGGACGCCGGCAAACCACAACAGCCAGGTCGGCGTGCCCATCACCATCTCCGAGATTCCGGCCGAGGCCGAAGTGGCAGTGCTGGAGCTGGGAATGAGCGAGCCGGGCGAGATGACGGCCATTGCGAAGACGGCGGAGGTGGATATCGCCATCATGACCAATATCGGCGTTGCCCACATTGAAAATCTGGGTTCCAGAGAGAATATCCTGAAGGAGAAGCTCCATATCCAGGACGGCATGAAGGAGGG
>DMCD01000161.1:1219-7840 GCA_003445895.1 Lachnoclostridium sp.
AAGCCGGGAATAAAGCTCATCCGCTACGGGACGGAATTCTATAATGACTGCCGCGCCGAGGATATCACCCTGGAGAACGGCTATCCCCGCTTTACCTGCGTGATCGGAGATAAGAAGGTTACGGTGAAGCTGTCGGTTATGGGGGATCATTATATTCTGAACGCGCTGGCAGCCCTTGCCTGCGCAGACTGTCTCGGAGCCGATCTGGAGGCCGCCGCAAAGGCCCTGGAGGAGTTTAAGGGCTTCCAAGGACGCCAGGATATTGTGGTAAAGGACGGCATCACGATCATTGATGACAGCTACAACGCAAGTCCTGATTCCATGAAGGCAGCCCTCAAGGTACTGCAGTCCGTTTCCGGCTGCAGCCGCCGCATCGCCGTTCTCGGCGATATGAAGGAGCTGGGAAAAGAGGAAGTCCGCTTCCATCGGGATATCGGTGTGATGTGCGCCGGACTGCATCTGGACGTGCTTGTGACCTACGGGGATCTGGCACGGGAAATTGCCAAGGGCGTCTATGCGGCCAACGGACTGCGCGACAAGGTCCGGATTGAGGCATTCAATGCGCCGGAGGATAAAGAAGAGCTGACAGAGTTCCTGAAAAGCGAGCTCCGGGAGGGCGACGCCGTCCTGTTCAAGGGCTCCAACAGTATGAAACTGGGAGAGATTGCCGCATGCTTTACGCGGAAGTAATTATTGATATCGCGCACGCCAGCGTGGACCGGCCCTTCCACTACAGAGTGCCGGATGCGCTGAAAGATACGCTGAAGCCGGGAGATCTGGTAAAGGTTCCCTTCGGAGCCGGCAACCGCCTGCGGCATGGATATGTCATCGGCCTCACCGGCGAGACGGATTATGACCCGGCAAAGATCAAGGAGATTGCGGAGGCGGACCCGCGTGGGCTGTCTGTGCAGTCCCAGCTGATAAGCCTGGCTGCCTGGATGCATGAAACCTACGGCGGTACCATGCATCAGGCGCTCCGAACGGTTCTCCCCGTGCGGCAGAAGATTCGCCCAAAGGTGAAAAAGACGCTGGTATGCCGGATGGACTATCCGGAGCTTATGGCGGAGGCGGAGAAAGCCAGGCAGAAGAACTACCGGGCCCGCCTGCGTCTTCTGGAGACCTTTCTGCAGAGTCGGGAAATCCCCCTGGAGATGGCAAGACAGCAGCTGAACATCTCGGATGCCACCCTGAAGCCCCTTCTTGCGGCGGACAGGATTTCGGTAATCACCAGGCAGGAGATGCGGGGCGGACAGGAAACAGACATCAAGCCGGCCGGAAAAAAACAGCTGAATGAAGAACAGCAGAAGGCTTTTGATGACTTCTGCGGCCGCTGGGATGCCGGAGACCGGACCACGGAACTTCTGTACGGAATTACGGGAAGCGGAAAAACCGAGGTCTATATGGAGATGATTGAGAAGGTACTCTCGGAGGGTCTCGAGGCAATTCTTCTCATTCCGGAGATTTCCCTCACCTGGCAGACGGTGATGCGCTTTTACGCCCGGTTCGGCGACCGTATCGCCATCATGAATTCCCGGATGTCGGAGGGAGAGCGCTACGACCAGTGGGAACGGGCACTGAATGGCAGCTGTCAGGTCATGATCGGCCCCCGCTCCGCGCTGTTTGCTCCATTTTCCCATCTCGGTCTTATCATCATCGATGAGGAGCATGAGAACTCCTACAAGTCCGAGAATACCCCGCGGTATCACGCCAGGGAGACGGCGGAGGCGAGAGCGCGCCTCTGCGGCGCAAAGGTGGTGCTGGGTTCGGCCACGCCCTCCATGGAGAGCGCCCACCGCGCTGCATGTGGGGCTTACCATCTGATGAAGCTCAGCAGGCGGGCTGTGGCCAAAAGCCGGATCGCCGAAACTACGGTGGTTGACATGCGGCAGGAGCTCGCAGAAGGCAACCGCTCCATATTCAGCCGCACGCTCCGTGAGAGAATGGCAGACTGTCTCGGGCGAAGGGAGCAGATCATGCTTTTCATCAACCGCCGGGGATTTTCCACCTTCGTATCCTGCCGTTCCTGCGGGGAGCCGGTGCGGTGTCCTCACTGCGATGTCTCGCTGACCCTGCACGGCAGAGACCGGCTGATGTGCCACTACTGCGGGTATGAGATAAAACTGCCGGACCGATGCCCGGCCTGTCAGTCTCCCTACCTTGCGGGATTCGGAACCGGAACGGAGCGCCTGGCGGAGATGGTTTCCGCTGAATTTCCGGGGGCCCGTGTTCTTCGGATGGATGCGGATACAACCCGCCGGAAGGGCGGACACCGGGAGATTCTGGAACAGTTTGCCGACGGAGAGGCGGACATCCTGGTGGGAACCCAGATGATTGTCAAAGGCCACGATTTTCCGGGGGTCACGCTGGTGGGAATCATGGCGGCAGACCTTTCTCTGAATACGCCGGATTTCCGGAGCGCCGAGCGGACCTTCCAGCTTCTGACCCAGGCAGCCGGCCGGGCGGGCCGCGGCTTAAAGCCGGGACATGTGGTGATACAGACCTATCAGCCCGACCATTACGCCATCCGGTATGCATCCGCCCAGGATTACGGCGGATTCTTCCGGGAAGAGATGCACTTCCGGCGTCTGGCAGGCTATCCGCCGGCTGTCACGATGGCGGCCCTCTGGATTTCCTCCGCGGAGGAAGCTCTGCTGGAGCAGGCGGCGGGAAGCTTTCTGGCGGATATCCGGGCTAAGTTTCATGACACAGCCGGGCTTCAGATGATTGGCCCCGTCAATGCGCCGGTATACCGTGTTAACGACGTATACAGAAAAATTTTATATTTTAAGACTGCAAACTGTGATATAATACGAACACTTGGCAGAATGGCAGAAATCAAGGCACATTCGGCGGAATGGAGCCGTCTGACCATACAGTTTGACATAATGTAGCGGGATATGTCCCGCATTCAGGAAAGGATTGATTGCAATGGCTATCCGTCAGATACGTACTATTGGTGATGAGGTTCTGGAGAAGGTGTGCAAGCCGGTAAAGGAGATGACGCCTTCCCTCACGCAGCTGATTGACGATATGTTTGATACGATGTACAGTGCCGAAGGCGTGGGACTGGCTGCACCGCAGGTCGGGATCCGCAAGAGAATTGTGGTGATCGATGTGGAGGACGGCAATCAGTATGTACTGATTAATCCGAAGATTACCATGACCGAAGGGGCACAGACCGGCGCAGAAGGCTGCCTCAGCGTTCCCGGCAAGTCCGGTACCGTGACCAGACCCGAGAAGGTAACGGTGCGGGCGCTGGACAGAAACATGCAGGAGTTTGAGCTGACAGCGGAGGGTCTGCTCGCAAGGGCGATCTGCCATGAGTGTGACCATCTGGACGGAAAGCTCTATGTTGAACTGGTGGAAGGCGAGCTGATGGATGTGACAGCGCCGGAAGAGGAAGAGGAAGCATGAGAATTGTTTTCATGGGAACCCCGGATTTCGCCGCGGTGATACTTGATGCGGTGCATGCGGCGGGGCATGAGATTCTGGCCGCGGTCACGCAGCCGGATCGCCCGAAGGGACGGGGAAAGGCCATGGCCATGTCCGATGTGAAGATGCGCGCCATGGAGCTGGGAATCCCGGTCCTTCAGCCGGAACGGGTCCGGAACAATGAAGAATTTGCCGAAAGCATCCGGACCATGCATCCGGATGTGATTGTGGTGGCCGCCTTCGGCCAGATTCTGCCGAAGGAGATTCTGGAGCTGCCGCGGCTCGGATGTATCAACGTCCATGCCTCCCTGCTGCCGAAGTACCGGGGTTCCGCCCCGATCCAGCAGGCTGTCCTGAACGGCGATAAGATTGCGGGCGTTACAACCATGCAGATGGCGGAAGGCCTCGATACCGGCGACATGCTGGAAAAGGCCAGCGTGGAACTGGCACCGGATGAGACGGGCGGAAGTCTGTTCGAGCGGCTTTCCCGGGTAGGCGCAGCGCTTATCGTATCAACCCTCGAAAAGGCGGAGGCCGGAACCCTCAGGCCCGAGCCCCAGGACGATGCTCTTTCCAGCTATGCCGGCATGCTGGACAAAAAGTCCGGACGAATCGACTGGACAAAGCCGGCCTGCGTGATTGAGCGCCTGATCCGTGGAATGAATCCCTGGCCCACGGCCTATACCAACCGGGACGGAAAGCTTCTGAAGATCTGGAAGGCGGAAGTTCTGGGCGGGGAAGCGGAGGAAGCAGTTCCTGCGGATGCCATGCCGGGGGACTGTGTCCTGATACGGAAGGATTCCTTTTCCGTACGGTGCGGCGACGGAATTCTTAGGGTTCTGGAAGTACAGCCGGAGGGGAAGAAGCGGATGGCGGCGGACGCCTATCTCCGCGGGTATCCCATGAACGGCGGAGAACATTTCGCATAGAAAACCAGGAAAGGTGAATGCATATGTATTACGGTTACGGATATGGATATGGGTTTGACTGGACCTACTTTCTGATCATCATCGGTGTGCTGCTCTCCATGGGAGCTTCCGCAAAGATGAACGCGACATTTGCCCGGTATGCCCGGGTGCGGAGCACTTCGGGACTCACAGGGGCCGAGTGCGCGCAGCGGATTCTTCAGAGTCAGGGACTGTATGACGTGCAGGTGCTGCATGTGCCGGGAACGCTGACGGACCATTATGATCCGCGAAACCGCACGGTTTCTCTCTCGGATGCCGTTTATGCTTCCGAGTCGGTTGCAGCCATCGGCGTCGCGGCCCATGAGTGCGGGCACGCGGTACAGCATGCGACCGGTTATAAGCTGCTGAATCTGCGCTCGGCCATGGTGCCGGTGGTGAATCTGGGTTCGCAGCTGTCCTGGCCGCTGATTCTGCTCGGCGTCCTGTTCGGCGGATCTTCCCTGGTCAGCTTCGGAATTCTCCTGTTTTCCTTCTGCGTGGCCTTTCAGGTGGTAACGCTCCCGGTGGAATATGACGCTTCCCGCCGGGCCCTGAATATTCTGGAAGACTACGGGATTGTAGGAGACAGTGAGATCGGAGGGCAGAAAGCGGTACTGGGTGCTGCGGCGCTGACCTATGTGGCTGCTGCCGCCGGCTCCCTGCTGCAGCTTCTGCGTCTCTTTATGATATTCGGAGGAAGAAGACGTGACTGATATTCCGGTGCGGGAACTGGCCCTGGATGCTCTGATGGAGATCCTGGAGGAGGGCCGGTTCTGTCATATCGTGATCGGACGCACACTGGACAAATATGCCTATCTTCCGAGACAGGACAGGGCATTCCTGAAACGCGTCACGGAAGGAACGGTAGAATACCGAATCCGGGCAGATTATATCCTCGGACTATATTCCTCCGTAAAAGTAAGCAGGATGAAGCCCCTCATCCGCACACTGCTGCGGATGTCGGTTTACCAGATATTTGAGATGGACCGGGTTCCGGATTCCGCGGTCTGCAACGAGGCGGTAAAGCTGGCGAAGAAGCGGGGATTCCGGGGACTGGCCGGCTTTGTCAACGGGATTCTGCGCAATATTTCCCGGAATAAGGATACCATCACCTGGCCGGACGATGAAATCCGCTATTCCATGCCGGCCTGGCTGATTGACCGCTGGAGCAGAGAATACGGGAGAGAGACCTGTCTTCGCATGCTGGAGGCCTTCGCCGGGGAAAGCCGCGTGACAGTACGCCTCAATTCCGGAAAAAAGGCCCGGGAAGAGGTTCTGCATCTTCTGGAGCAGGACGGCGCATCGCTGATTCCGCTCTATCCGGAGAATGGCGTGTATATTCTGGATTACTCCGGCGCACCGGATAATCTTACGGCCTTCCGGGAGGGCCTTCTGGCAATTCAGGATCTGAGTTCTTCGCTCGCCGGGGATGCGGCCGGCATCCGGGAGGGTGACCTGGTTCTGGATGTCTGCGGAGCCCCGGGAGGAAAGGCCCTGCATGCCGCTGAAATTATGCACGGCACCGGGCAGGTGATTGTCCGGGACCTTTCCGAAGAAAAGGTGGAGCGCATCCGGGAGAATATTGCCCGCAGCGGATATGAGAATGTCCGCGCCGAAGTCTTTGATGCAAGAGAATTTGACCCGGATCTGGAAGGCAAGTGCGATATCGTCATCGCCGATCTTCCCTGCTCCGGACTTGGCGTCATCGGACGAAAACCCGACATCCGGTATCACGCCTCGGAAGAGGGAATTGCATCCCTTGCCGCCCTGCAGCGGGAGATTCTTCCGGTGGTCTGCCGGTATGTAAAGCCCGGCGGAACCCTGGTGTACAGCACATGCACCACAACAGGCGAGGAGAATATCGATAATTTCCGCTGGCTTGTGAAAGAGAGCGGGTTTTTACCCGTGGATATCACAGACCGGTTTCCGGAAGGACTGCGGAAGGAAACCATGAAGGACGGCTATGTGCAGCTGCTTCCGGGGACCGATCCCTGCGACGGGTTCTTTATCTCGGTCCTTTCAAGAAAAGAATGATCAGTGAGACAGGAATGAGAGAAATAAAAGTGAGACCGGACCTCCGGTCTATGACAGAGGAGGAGCTTCGGAGCTTCCTGGGTGAGCTGGGAGAAAAGCCCTTCCGGGCGGATCAGATCTTCCGCTGGATGCACCGGGATCTGGCCGCCTCCCCGGAGGAGATGACCAATATCTCAAAAGCATTTCGGGAAAAGCTCCGGGAGAATGC
>DMCD01000298.1:0-3699 GCA_003445895.1 Lachnoclostridium sp.
GCCGCATACATTGCAAGAGCTACCGTCGGCGCCAGAAGAGCGTCTGCCATATGCATAGAGTCTGCCTCCGAAGTTTTCATTCGTCTTTTCTATGCAGCTATCATATATGGCAGATATCCCGGCGGCAAGCCCCCCGGGGGGATCCCGGCGGCGCATCAGAGGACGATTCCCGCCGTCTGAAGCTTCTCCCGGTGCACCAGTTCGCCCACTTTCCGGAGTGCTCCCTCGACCCGTTTTGTGTTCTGTCCTGCTGCCCCCGGCCGTTCCTCCGGCCCGCCTCCTTCGCCCGGCTTTTTCTCCTCAAACCGGTACAGAGAGCGAAGCTTTACCTCTCCCTCCTCATATCCCAGGACCTCCGCGATTTCCAGCACCCGGCGGCTCCTGTCCCGGAGACGCCCCAGATGCACTATGATATCCAGCCCCGAGGCAATCTGCATCCGCACCGCCGGCAGCGGCAGTTCCCCTCCGGCCATCAGCACCATGGTCTCCAGCCGGAGGAGCATGTCCTTTGCGCTGTTGGCGTGTCCTGTGGAGAGTGATCCGTCGTGCCCCGTATTCATCGCCTGCAGCATATCCAGGGCCTCTCCCCCGCGCACCTCGCCGACGATAATCCTGGTCGGCCGCATGCGGAGACTGGCCCGGATCAGGTCCGTCATGGTGACCGGGGATACGCCCTCATTGCTGCCTGCCCGGGTCTCCAGCCGCACCAGATTCGGGATATGCCGGATCTGCAGCTCCGCGGAGTCTTCGATGGTGATGATGCGCTCCCCGGCGGGAATAAACCCGGAAAGGGCATTCAGAAAGGTGGTTTTCCCCGAGCCCGTGCCGCCGCTGACAAAGATGTTGTATCCGGCCTTCACCAGCTTTTCCAGAAAATCGGCGGCCTCCTCCGTGATGCTTCCGCCAAAAATCAGCCGCTCCATATCGAAGGCCTCCGGGAATTTCCGGATGGTCAGGGTCGGTCCGTCCAGGGCTGCCGGTGGCAGCACCACATGGACGCGGGACCCGTCCTCCAGCCGGGCGTCTGCTATGGGCTGTGCGAAATTGACAGTCCGGTTCACCCGGCTTACCACCTGCTGAATCAGGTCTTCCAGCTGCTCCGTCGAGGAGAAGGAGCGGTCCCACCGAATAAGCTTTCCCTGTTTTTCCACAAAGATCCGGTCTGTTCCGTTGACCATGATCTCCGTGACCTCCGGGTCATCCACCAGCTCCTGCAGGATGTCCAGCCGCCGGAAGGAGTCGTAGAGCTCTCTGCGGAGCCGGACCCGCTGCCCCAGGGGAAGGTACTCTGTCCCGCACTCCGCCCGGATCGCCTCGTCGATTCGTTCCAGCAGCTCTTCATCGTCTATCTGAAACTGTCCTTCCATCCCGGCACTGAGAGCGGCCCTGAGCCTCTCCCGGCGCTCCTGTCTGCGCTCTGCCATACGCCCTCCTTTCCGGCCCCCTGTCTAGGCCTCCTCCATCAGCAATCCGCGGACGAACCGTCCCATCTCGCCCCAGACCAGCTCGGAAAAGTAACTCCGGCTCATGGGATTGAGGTCCATCTTCGGCACCCGGATTTTTCGGATCCGGGCCAGGGTCTGTGCATTGCCGGAGCTCTCCATATAGCGCTCAAATTCCCCGAGCCTGGCCAGAGAGTAGAAGTCATCCCGCACCGGCATATAAATCACCGTGCACATGGACAGGATCTCCGGCGTGGATTTTCTGCTTTTGCCCACATCGATCACCATATTCCGGTAGGTGCTGTCCTGCGTGATCTTGTGAAGAAGCCCCGGCAGCTCCTCCCCCTTGGGCAGTTCCAGGTCCTCCGGATACCGCACCGGCGGAATATAGTCCAGTCCCTCCAGCGTATGCACGATGCCGGCCAGATGGGAGGCGCTGTAGCTTCCGCTGCAGTAATAGTACATCAGGTCCGAGAGGTCCCCCGTACCCGCGTCCCCGGTCATGGCACCCAGCCCGGAAAAATCCTCCAGATTCACCAGAAGCGTGGGCTTATCCTGGGCCAGCAGAATCCCCAGCGTCATGGCGATGGATGTTTTTCCGCACTTGCCGAGGGGTGAGAAGACCCCGTAAATCCGGCTGATGCCTCCATTTCCCGAAGAACCGGCTTTTCCGCCGGCCTCACTGTAGCGGGCCATCACCTCCCGCACCAGCCGGGCGCTGGACTGAAATTTGTATATGGCGCGGCAGTCCGTCGTGCCCTCCCTGTAGCGCCCATCGGTCAGATATATCACCTGCCCGGCCCCCAGGGACCGCATCTCCCGGTGATCCGCCATATCATCGGCGAGAAGAATCTCGATGGGATGGTTCCTGGCAAACTCCCGCATCTCCTCGATGTTGTGAAATGCAACGCATTCAAAGGGCGTATTGCCCTTCCGGTTCACCACCTCGGAAAACCGTTCCGCATACTGTCCGTCCCCGTCATAAACCGCCATGACCCGCCGCATAAGTATTCCCCCTTTACTTTCTGCGAATCCGCTGCCATCCTAGAGCAGCTTTTCCAACAACGCCGGCAGTTCCCAAAACAGCTGCCGCTCCTGTGCCAGAAATCCCAGAAAAAAGAAGGGCACCAGGCAGAATTCCGCATCCCTTCCGGAAGAACTCCGGTAGGCCGGCGGCCTGCGTTTTGATGTCTCCTCCCCCAGCTTCCGGGAATCGGCATATTCCTTCAGTTCCCGAAGATATCCGGCAAAATACCGGAACCGCTCCGCAGCCAGTCCGGGTTTGAGCAGAAGAACCGCTGCCATAAGGGCCGCCGGAACGAGTCCGAACAGAAAAGCCCGCCCCGCCCGGAAGGGTCCTATCATCCCCGCCAGGAGCGCCGCTGTCTTCAGATCCCCCGCGCCTGCAAGACGAAACCGGAACAGTGGGAAGAGCAGCAGCAATGTCCCTGCTGTCCTCCCGAGAAACCGCAGAATCGCCTGGGGCGGCTGCCCGGACAGCGGGATCAGCAGTACCGCCCACAGAAGAACCCAGAAGATGAGCCACCCATTCGGTATCTTCCGGTTCCGGATATCAAAAAGTGCGCTGCCGCCCAGAAAAATCACTGCTGCCATATCCAGCATACCCTGCTCCTTTCTCCTTCCTGCACTCCGCAGATTCCGGTTCCCGGATTTTTCGGTCACTGTGCGCCCATTATCTGACAGCAATTTTGGAAAGTCAATAATGCATTTTCTTTTCTGCATTTTTGACAAAAGCCATCTGTCTTTTATCTCGAAAACCCGGCTGAACTGTAAGGATTTTCAGCAGATCGCACGAAAATTCTTACAATATAAAAAGAGACCATTTCTTCCGAAATGGTCTCCCGAAACAATGCTCGTCTGTTCATCAGCCGTTCCACAGAAAATCCATGCCGCGGGGCAGCTGTTTTTCCCAGTCGGCCTCGCAGTGATGTCCCCCCGGCTGGCAGTACAGGTCCACGGCGCATCCCTTCTGCAGGAGCAGTCCCTGCAGCAGATAATGATTCTGCGCTGTCCTTGTAAGAAGGGAATTTACGGATGTCCTTCTGCCGTACTTGGCCTCCTCTTCCCCCCAGGAGAGGTAAATGCGGGTATCCGGACTAAGGGCTGCCTCCCCGATATCTCCCAGCAGTTCCTTTATCCCCGGTCCCACGGCACTGGAAAGACATAGTGCCTTGGAAAATGTCTCATTATACATGCACACGCCGAAGAGTGCCATCAGTCCTCCCATGCTGGAGCC
>DMCD01000298.1:3817-4133 GCA_003445895.1 Lachnoclostridium sp.
TTCAGCTCTCTCGCCATATGCTCCAGGGTTGCTTTCCCCGTACCGTGAATATCTCCCCAGAATTTTCCCCGGTAATTGTAGGGGCAGTATTCCACCAGCCGCTCATTGCCCTCGTGGCTGCACTCCATCCCGACGATGATCATCGGGCGGTTCCAGCGGCTAAGAAACGCCGAAAGGCCCCAGCTCTTCCCGTAGGTTGCCTCCGCGTCCGAAAAGAGGTTATGCCCGTCAAAAAAGTACATGACCGGGTACCTCTCCTGTGTCTCATAATAGTTATCGGGCAGGCAGATGTGCAGTCTCCGGTTTGCCCCGGCCG
>DMCD01000185.1:0-3739 GCA_003445895.1 Lachnoclostridium sp.
CCACGTTGCCGGTGATCAGGTAGATCACGCTGACGCCCAGCACGCCGAAGCCTGCCACGCACATACCCATGACAGAACCGCCTGCGAATGCGGTGGTCAGGGCAGCATTCATACCGTGCTCTCTCGCCGCATTGGTGGTGCGGACATTCGCCTTAACCGCAATGGTCATGCCGAAATAGCCGGCCAGCGTGGAGAACAGGGCGCCGAACACAAAGCAGACGGCGGTCACCCAGTTGCCGATTCCAAGGCCGATGAGCACAAAGAGAATTCCGACAAAGATGATCAGAATTCTGTACTCAGAGAACAGGAAGGCGTGGGCACCTTCACTGATGGCAGAAGCAATCTCCTGCATGCGCTCCGTTCCTGCCGCTCTCTTTGTTACCGTAGATGCCTGATACGCCGCAAAAAGCAGCGCGCAGATGCCAAGCACGGGAACAATCACTAACATACCGTTCATCCTTTACCTCCAAATAAAGAGAATTTATAACAAAATAATACAGTATAGCCATCGAATCCGCAAGAAAAATATCCGACATTGTTAATTTCTATACTAATCATGTTTTTCTCTGACTCATCGGAAACCGAAACGACAAAGAAGCACCTGAAAAAAGGCACGAAAAAAGTCCTGCGCAGGCAGGACTTTTTCCGGGAATTCGAAGTGTTCAAAAAAGATAAAAGGAAATAACACGTACATCTTTTTTCTTATGCACCGAGTATAACATGTCCTCTCCGAAAATGCTTGAACTCCCGATGAATGAATTATGAAGATTTATTTAATTTGTCGATTTACAGCGCCGGGTCCATGATGCCGGAGAAATCAAAGGTGGCGTAGTAATCCTTCGGCGTCTCCGCGCGGCGGATGAGCTGTGCCGTGCCGTCGGTCTTAAGCAGGATCTCCGCACTTCTCAGCTTTCCGTTGTAGTTATATCCCATGGAGAACCCGTGGGCACCCGCATCGTGGATGAACAGGATGTCGCCCCTATCAATCTTCGGCAGCATCCGGTCGATGGCGAACTTATCGTTGTTCTCGCAAAGAGACCCCGCCACATCATAGCGGTGATCGCAGGGTTCATCTTCCTTGCCCAGAACCGTGATATGATGATATGCCCCGTACATGGCCGGGCGCATCAGGTTGACGGCGCAGGCATCCACGCCGATATATTCCTTATATATATGCTTCTCATGAATCGCCGTGGTGACAAGTGCACCGTAGGGGCCCAGCATAAACCGGCCCATCTCGGTGTAGATGGCGATGTCATCCATTCCCTCCGGTGCCAGAATCTTCTGGTAGGTCTGACGGACGCCCTCGCCGATGGCAAAGATGTCATTGGGCTTCTGGTCCGGGCGGTAGGGAATGCCCACGCCGCCGGAGAGGTTGATGAACTTGATATCCGCGCCGGTCTGTTTTTTCAGATCCACTGCCAGCTTAAAGAGGATTTCCGCCAGCATCGGATAATACTCATCGGTTACCGTATTGCTGGCCAGGAATGCATGGATACCGAACCGCTTTGCACCCTTCTGCCTAAGGATCCGGAACGCCTCAAAGAGCTGCTCCGTCGTCATGCCGTACTTGGAATCCCCGGGATTGTCCATGATATCATTGCTGATGCGGAACAGTCCGCCCGGATTATACCGGCAGCTGATGGTCTCCGGAATGTGTCCGAGAATACTTTCCAGGAAATCGATGTGGGTGAAGTCATCCAGATTGATGATGCCGCCCAGCTCGTTGACATAGGAAAATTCTTCCGGCGGCGTATCATTGGACGAAAACATGATATGGTCTCCGGGAAATCCCAGCGCCTTCGCCATCATGAGCTCGGTGAGGGAGGAACAGTCCACCCCGCAGTCGTACTCTTTCAGGATATTCACGATATAGGGATTCGGGGTCGCCTTTACGGCGAAATACTCCCGGAAACCCGGATTCCAGGAAAACGCCCGCTTCACGCAGTCTGCGTTGTCGCGGATGCCCTTCTCATCATAGAGGTAGAACGGGGTCGGGTAGGTTTCGGCGATCTTTTTCACCTGACTGAGGGTTGCAAAGGGTCTCTTATCCATTCTCTTCTCCTGTCCCATCTGTCACATGCACATGTGTGTACAGATGCTCCATACAATATTCCATATTGCCGGCACACTTTGAGCAGTAGCGGAACTCCAGCGACGGGTCATCCTTTTCGGTCTTTCCGCAGACCGCACAGCGATGAATCGTTCCGGAAGGACGCATCTTCTGTACTGCAGCCGGGCTGCTCTCCCGGCGGAACTTCTCTTTCCGGATAATCTCCTGGGGACTTAACCGCTTCATATCCCGCGTCATCAGGAAGAATACGATGAAATTCAGGAGGGATACCAGGATACCGATTTTCGTCGGCATCCCGCCGCGGAAAAAGTCAACGGCGAACTGCACGCCGATGATGGCCCCGAACCACTTTGCCTTGATCGGCACCAGTCCGAAGAAATAGAATACCATCTCCGGGAAGGTGACCGCGAAGGCCAGGAACAGCGACTCGTTGAGGTAGTAGGTTGTTACGGGCCAGGAGACCCGGAAGATGCCGTAAATCAGAAATACCGCCGCAATGTGTCCGATGACGCCCATGAAGAAGTACATGTTGAACCGGAAGGTTCCCCAGGTCCGCTCCAGGGTGGTTCCCAGAGAATAATACAGAAACATCGCGATCAGGTTGAAAAAGATACCGGAGGACGGCGGGCAGATGAGGAAGGTCACAAGCCGCCAGACCTGTCCGGAAAGGATTGCCCCCGCATCCAGGGAAAGCCAGTTATAGTATAAATAGGGGTTGATAAAGCTGAGAATGACCCCCAGAAGATACATCATGGCCACATAGTACATCAGGTTCGGGATCGCAAATCTGCCGAATCTGCGCTCCAGTCGATTCATTAAATTCATAAAACTCATTCCTTAATATTATAGTCATCTCTTGTTGTCAGTTTATTATAGGCAGAGGGTCTCTGTTTGTCAATTAACAGGAGCTTTGCGATTTCTTAACGGGTGATAAATTGTTTTTCGGAAGCGCTTATGTTAAACTTCTATTTGACTTGGTCTGCCCGGAAATACTTCCGCAGCAGGTCAGGCAGGAAATGGAGGGAACAGAACTTTGAATCAGACACATCAGAATTCAGAGCTGCGCCTTGGAATCGACATCGGTTCCACGACAGTCAAAATTGCAATCATTGATTCGACAAATCAGATACTTTTTTCCGATTATAAACGGCACTTTGCCAACATCCAGGAAACACTGGCGGACCTTCTTGCCGAAGCCAGAGAGAAGCTTGGCCCCGTATCCCTTTACCCGGTTATCACCGGCTCCGGCGGCCTGGCCCTTTCCCGTTATCTTTCCATCCCCTTCGTGCAGGAAGTTGTGGCGGTAGCCACCTCCCTGAAGGACTATGCACCGCAGTGTGACGTCGCCATCGAGCTGGGCGGGGAAGATGCCAAAATCATATATTTCACCGGCGGTATCGACCAGCGCATGAACGGACTTTGCGCCGGCGGCACCGGTTCTTTCATTGACCAGATGGCCTCCCTTCTTCAGACGGACGCTTCGGGTCTGAATAAGTATGCCGAAAATTACAAGATGATCTACCCCATCGCAGCGCGCTGCGGTGTTTTTGCCAAGACAGACATTCAGCCGCTGATCAATGAGGGCGCCACGAGAGAAGACCTGGCCGAATCCATTTTCCAGGCAGTGGTCAACCAGACCATCAGCGGCCTGGCCTGCGGCAAGCC
>DMCD01000185.1:3796-4674 GCA_003445895.1 Lachnoclostridium sp.
GGCCTGCGGCAAGCCCATCCGGGGCAATGTGGCGTTCCTGGGCGGACCGCTGCACTTCCTGCCGGAGCTGCGCAAGGCCTTTATCCGGACCCTGAATCTGGGCGAATCCCAGATCATCGCACCGGATCACTCCCATCTGTTCGCTGCCCTGGGCGCGGCCATGAATTCCGATAAGAAGACCTCGCAGTCCATATCGGATCTGATCACCCGCCTGTCCTCCGGCGTGCAGATGAGCCAGGAAATCAAGCGGATGGAGCCCCTGTTCGGCAGCGAGGAAGAGTATGAGACCTTCCGCAGCCACCATGCGCGCCATACCGTAAAGAAGGGCGATCTTGGCAGTTATCACGGAAAGTGCTTCCTGGGAATTGACGCCGGTTCCACCACCACAAAGCTGGCCCTGGTCGGCGAGGACGGAACCCTTCTTTATAACTTCTACAGCAACAACAACGGCAGCCCGCTGGCGACAGCCATCCGCGCCATGAAGGAGATCAAGGATCTTCTTCCCGCAGACTGTACCATCGCCCACTCCTGCTCCACCGGATACGGCGAGGCCCTGCTGAAGTCCGCCTTCATGCTGGATGAGGGCGAGGTCGAGACCATTGCCCACTATTATGCCGCAGCAGCCTTTGAGCCGGATGTGGACTGCATCCTGGACATCGGCGGCCAGGACATGAAGTGCATCAAGATCAAGGACGGCACCGTCGACAGCGTTATGCTGAACGAGGCCTGCTCCTCCGGCTGCGGTTCCTTCATCGAAACCTTCGCAAAATCCCTGGATTACAGCGTGCAGGATTTCGCAAAGGTCGCACTGCTCGCCAAGAACCCGACGGATCTGGGCACCCGGTGCACCGTCTTCATGAATTCCAACGTCAAGCAGG
>DMCD01000159.1 GCA_003445895.1 Lachnoclostridium sp.
AGGAGCTGAACTGCGGCGCCTGCGGTTATTCCACCTGCAGGGAGAAAGCCATCGCCGTGTTCCGGAAAAAGGCCGAGGTGGATATGTGTATCCCCTATCTTCACCAGAGAGCCAGTTCCCTGGCCCATCTGATTATGGAGACGGCGCCGAACGCCATCCTGATTCTGGACGAGGAGCTGAAGATTCTGGACTGTTCCGCTGCGGTAACCTCGCTGTTCGGGCAGAAACCCCAGGACGTCCGGGATCATACACTGGATGAATTCATGGAAACGGCGGATGTCAGGGAAGTATTCCGCACCCATGTGAGCGTTCAGGGACAGAGAAAGACGGACCCGGAGAAGAATCTGGTGCTGTTCCAGAATATTGCCTACATCCCCGAGAGCAACTATGTGATCATGACCATCATTGACGTCACGGAGGAGGAGAGGCATTCCGAGGAAGAACAGAGAAAGCGGGGCGAGACCATTGCCCTGGCCCAGAAGGTTATCCGCCGCCAGATGATGGTGGCGCAGCAGATCGCGGGACTCCTGGGAGAAACCACTGCGGAGACGCAGACGGCGCTGACCAGGCTCTGCTCCATGTTTGCCACGGATGAGGAAAACCTCCTGGCGGAGAAGATAGAAAACAGCATGCCTGACGGCGGAGGACAGTAGATGGGAATCACAGTTGACGTTGCCGTCAGATGCCTGAACAAGCACGGGGAAATCCTCTGCGGGGACACCGTGGAGATGCTGAAGACCCCGGATTCGGATGTCATCATCCTGGCGGACGGAATGGGGAGCGGCGTGAAGGCCAGCATCCTGTCCACGCTGACGGCGAAGATTCTTGGAACCATGTTTGCCGGCGGAGCGACGCTGGAGGAATGCGTCGACACGGTGGTCCGGACGCTTCCCATTGAACAGAAGAGAGGCGTGGCCTATTCCACATTTTCCATTATCCAGGTATTCCAGAGCGGAGAAGTCTATTCTGTGGAATATGACAATCCCCGATGTATCTATCTTCGGTGCGGTTATCCCTTTTCCGTTCCGGTGAACCGCCGGACGGTCTGCGGAAAGGAGCTTCTGGAGTGCCGGTTTCAGGTGCAGCCGATGGATGCCATTCTCCTGATGAGCGACGGCGTAACCCATGCGGGCGTCGGGCAGCTCGGGGAGTATGCCTTTGGATGGCCCTGGGAGGACGTGGCAGAAAGAGCATCGGAACTGTGCATATCCACCCATTCTTCCGTGCGCATGGCCCAGGGAATTCTGGACCGGTGCCGGGAAATCTATGAGGGGCATCCCCGGGATGACACCACCGTGGTAGCTATCCGGATGGTGCCGGCGCAGACGGTGCATATTATGACGGGACCGCCGAAGAATCTGGAGGATGATGAGCGCATCGTCGCGGATTTCCTCCGGGATTCGAATGCGAAAAAGGTGGTTGCCGGCGGCACCAGCGCCACGATTCTCTCGAGGGAGACGGGGCGGCCGCTGACGGTATCCCTGGACTACTTTGACCCGGACATTCCGCCCATGGCGACCATGGAGGGAATCGACCTGGTGACGGAGGGAATCCTTACGCTGCGGAAAACCACGGAGCTTCTTGAAATCTGGCACGGTACCGAGGAGCCGGGACAGGAGCTGTTTGACGAGCTGGATAAAAAGAACGGCGCAGCCATGCTGGCAAAGATGCTGATCGAAGACTGCACGGATGTGGTCATGTTTGTGGGAACGGCGGTGAATACCGCCTACCAGAACCCGGACCTGCCCACCGATCTGAGAATCCGGAAGATGATTATAAAGCGTTTTCTTGACGCCGTGAAGGCGCTGGGGAAACGGGTTACGGTGAATTATTATTAATATTATCAGGACATAGAAACATAAGGAGGTTTTTCATGATTACCAACGATGCGACACTGCTTCGTCTGAAGCACAGAGTGCTGGATGAGGTTGCAAGGCTGGCCTGGAATGATGAGCTGGATGAGAAGAGGGATGAACTGCCCTATAAGATTATCCCGGGACCGGTGGCCCAGTACCGCTGCTGTATCTATAAAGAGCGGGAGATTATCCGGCAGAGAGTCCGGCTGGCAGAGGGCAAATGTCCCGGCGCCCATCATTCAAATAATGTGGTGCAGGTTATCAACGCGGCCTGCGAGGAGTGTCCCATCGCGTCGTACACGGTAACGGACAACTGCCGCAAATGTATGGGAAAGGCCTGCCAGAATGCCTGCAAGTTCGGCGCCATCAGCATGACCGAGCGCCGCGCCTATATCGACCCGTCCAAGTGCAAGGAGTGCGGTCTGTGCGCGAAGTCCTGCCCCTACAACGCCATCGCCCATCTGGAGAGACCCTGCAAGAAGGTCTGCCCCGTGGACGCCATTACCTATGATGAGTACGGCATCTGCGTGATTGATGAGAAAAAGTGCATCCAGTGCGGACACTGCATCCACAGCTGCCCCTTCGGCGCCATCGGCTCCAAGACCTTTATGGTGGACGTTATCAAGATGATCAAGGCCGGAAAGCGGGTTGTCGCCATGCTGGCCCCGGCAACCGAGGGACAGTTCGGCGCAGATATCACCTACGCCAGCTGGAAAACAGCCCTGAAGAAGCTGGGCTTTGACAACTGCTATGAAGTCGGTCTCGGCGGCGACATGACCACCGTGGCGGAGGCGGAGGAATGGCTGGAGGCTCTGCATGAAGGCAAGAAGATGACCACTTCCTGCTGCCCGGCCTTTGTCAACATGATCCGTCAGCATTATCCGGAACTTCTGGACAATGTTTCCACCACCGTATCGCCGATGTGCGCGGTTTCCCGGTGGCTGAAGTCCAAGGACCCGGATGTGATTACCGTATTCATCGGACCCTGCATCGCGAAGAAGAGCGAGACCCTGGACCTGGGAATCGACGGCAATGTCAACTATGCGCTGACCTACGGCGAGATCCGTGCCATGATGCGCTCCCGCGACGTACAGCTCCTTCCGGAGGAGAATAGCACCCAGGAAGCCAGTGTATTCGGCAAGCGGTTTGCCAACATCGGCGTAGCCAATGCCGTTGTGGAATGCATGAAGGAGATGGGGGAGAGCGGCGATATCAGCGCACTGCGCTGCAACGGCGCCGCAGAGTGCAAGAAGGCCCTGATGATGCTCAAGATCGGAAAGCTTCCGCAGCAGTTCGTGGAAGGCATGATCTGCGAAGGCGGCTGTGTCGGCGGCCCCAGCAAGCATAAGGCGGAGCTGGAGAGCAAGAAGAACCGTGACACCCTGATCGCTGAGGCAGACAAGAGAGGTATCCACGAGAACCTGAAGGATTATGACTGGGGTACCTTCCCGATGCACAGCAAGAGACTGCCGACGATTCTGTAAGAATTTTCTGCATATTTCACAAACTTTAAGAAAAAAGGCCCGCAATGCGGGCCTTTTTTCTATGCAGTCTGCCATCTTGTCGGAGGCCTGTTTCTGTGATACAGTCATGGCACACGAAATTCTGAAAAAAAGGGGGGACTGCATTCATGGGGTGAAGAAAAGAAGATGGCAGATATCTGCCGGCGTTCTGGCTGTTCTTTTGACGGTCTGCATTACCTGCCCGGGAGCACTGGCAGCAGAAACGAACGCTGCCGGCGGGACCGGGCAGCCCCCTTCGGGCAC
>DMCD01000257.1 GCA_003445895.1 Lachnoclostridium sp.
ATTACCCCGGAAGGAGAGCTCAGGCTTCTGGACATGAACGCCGCCAAGTATTACCGGCAGGCCGCCAGGGATACGCAGCTCATCGGTACCCACGGATATGCCGCACCGGAGCAGTACGGTTTCGGTGCATCGGATGTCCGCACGGACATCTATTCGGTCGGGGTTGTCATAAACCAGATGCTGACGGGACATTTCCCAAATGAGCAGATGGCACAGGGGCGCCTGGGAAGGATTGCGGAGCGCTGCGTGAGAATGAATCCGGAGGAGCGGTATCCTTCGGCGGCCGCCCTTCTTGCGGCACTGTGCGGGAATGAGGAAGATGCTTCCGTGGGCCCGGAAAATGCCCAAGCGGGGAAAGCGTTTTCCCAAAAGCCTGCCGGCGGCGGGCAAAAGGCCGGAAACGACGGCTGGAGGAGCTTTCTTCCGCCGGGGTTCCGCAGCGGAAATCCTGCCATCATGCTGTTTTCGGCAATGGGGTATCTGCTGATGCTTTCCGTGATCCTGGATTACCGCGGGGAGCGCAATGCCAGTGACCCGGACTGGGCAGGACAGGTGGGGATGACGCTGGCTGTCCTCCTGCCGGTGCTGTTTATGGGAAATTATCGGAATGTACAGGAGAGAGTGGGGCTTAACCGGGTTGAGAACCGGTTTCTCCGCTGGCTGCTGATCCTCGCCGGTGACGTGGCACTGTTCTTTCTGGCGGTGCTGGTGCTGATGATCCTGGATGCGGTATTCTGACGGGGAGGTTGTATTATGGATGGAATCAAGACGACAGGGACGCTCACGGATATTCTCAGGAGCACACGGCCGGAGGGAATCGACCGTTATGTGGAGGAACATTCCGGTGAGTTTGTGGAGAACGACCGCCCCTTTGCCGCATATATGCGCGGCACCCTGCGGGAAAAGGAGATCCGGCAGCAGGACGTTTTTCTTGCGGCCGATATCTCCGAGGGATACGGATATAAGCTGCTCTCCGAGGAGAAGCACACGAAGCAGAGGGATATTATTCTGAGACTCTGTCTGGCAGGGCATTTTTCCCTGACGGAGGTGCAGCGTGCCCTCCGCATATACGGCATGAGTCCGCTGTATCCGAGGGTTCCCCGGGATGCGGCGCTGATCATTGCGTTCAATACGGGGATATGGGCCATACCGGAGGTCAATGAGCTGCTGGAGGACCACGGATTTTCTGCACTTGCCTCGACCAGCAGTGCAGAGTAGTTCCTTTCAGGTTTATGAAGATATGCTTAAATCCCCCATTTTGGCGGTTTTTCATGCTATACTGAATCCCGGGTGCGGAGTATGCCGCATCCGGGTATTTATTTTGTCTCATTCTGAAAGGAGAGCAGGGGAATCCTGCAGTGTATATTATGAAAAAGAGCTGGTTAGCATTTATGACAGTCGGACTTCTGGAAGCAGCCATGTTTGCGGGCTGCGGTCAGGCGACAGCTCCGGAGACGGGCGCGGCCCAGGAGAGCGGTCAGAGCGGGGAGAGCACAGAGGCCGGCCAGAAGGGCGAGGAGACCGCCGTTACCATGGATGAGATCTGGGAGGCCAACACAGCGGAAGCGCTGCTGGCAAAGCATGAGAGCGTGATGGCCACAAGGCGTGACGGGGCAGGCAACACGGTCGTGACCTTCCAGAATAAGGATATGCAGACGGTGGAGCAGACATTTGAGGACACTCCGGAGAAGAACAGCACCTATATCACTGACGGAGAATCCGAGGGAATCATCGCTTCCGACGGCGATGGGAATGAGCGTTTTGCCAGAATCCTGTACGCCATGGAAGATCCGGATGTTCCGGCCCTGGAGGAGCTTGCACCGGTGATCGCCGAGGAAGACTGCCTGGACCGTACCATTTCCGAGAGCACGGTTGACGGAGATGTGCTGACGGTGAAGGCGGCTCTCGATGAAGAGGAGACAAAGGAAGAGCTGGGAAAGGAATTCGGCCTTCTGATTCCGGAAGAGTATCAGGGCGCGGCCTATGAGTATGTCTACACCCTGAATGCCGAGACGAAGGAGCTTTCCGAGTTCGTGAAGGTCCTGAAGCTGGCGGACGGCACGGTGGCGGAGCAGGCCAAGACAGAGGTGGTTTTTGACGGCGCCATTCCGGACGGAGCACAGCGCATCGCGGATCTTCTCGAGGATTCCATGACTTCGGATGAGGACAGAGAAATCACGGTTATTTCTGAGCCCGGAACGGAGAATGAGGAGAAGTTTTCCTTTGATATCGGCAGAGGCATCAGCGCGAAGATTATCTGCGACGAAGGATACGCCCTCTTTACCGATAATATCGGAAAAGACCTGTTCATCACGGATGACGCGGAGAAGGATATGACCCTCTATGCGCTTCCGGTCAATGACATTTACCCGGTATCCTCCTTCGGCGAAGCCGGAGAGGAGCTGGAAGACGGAGTATACTCCGGAGCGATTGATCCGGAATCTCTTAAGCAGGATGGAAGTGACTGGAAGGTTACGGCAGAGCTGTTCGCCTATGAGCAGTTCAGCGGTTCCGAGATTGCCGAGATGGGCGCAGGCGATGTGCTCTATGTTCTGGAGAAGCCGGTTGCGGTAAAGAGTGTCTCCGTGCTGAACGGACCTTCCGGCAAGGCAGCAGGCGTAACCGTCACGGCCATGGACGGCACCGAGTATAAGCTTCTGAAGGAAGACAAGATTTACTATGTCAAGGGTGAGGAGAGCGAGCATCAGCTGCTGTCCCTGGGTTCTGCGGAATTCGCCTTCTCTTCCGATATGAGCATCGTGGATACCACCCGCGAGACACCGGCCAGCGACGCGGAAGTAACCGGAATCGGCGACCTTCCGGGCAGTGTTCAGAAGAGCAAGAACAAAGACTGGTCTGCTGCTGCCAATGATGTCATCCTGCAGGGCGGAAAGATTGTCCGGATTGTCCGCAAGGAAGCGGAATAATACAGGTGTATGAGAAAGAAGATATTTCTCCTTCTGACCATCCTCTGGATGGCGGTGATTTTCTGGTTTTCATCCCGGAATGCGGATCTGTCCACCGAGGACAGTACCCGCATCGGCCGGGCGATTGCCGGGATACTTGCAAAAGGTTTTGACGGATGGGACGAAAGCGCAAAGGAAGCTTTCGTCCTTTCCATTGATCATGCGGTGCGGAAAACGGCACACTTTCTGGAATACGGGCTTCTGGGAATTCTGGCATCCGGCATCTTTGCGGAATACCGGATGAGACCTGGGAAATGGTTGCGCCGCGCCCTTCTTACGGGAATGCTGTACGCATGTTTTGATGAGATTCACCAGAGCTTTACCCCCGGACGAAGCTGCCAGTTTTCCGATGTGATTCTGGACAGCTGCGGGGTGCTTGCGGGCGTTCTTCTCGCGCTGCTGTTTCTCTGGATGATGCCGGTGTGGAAGACATTCCTGTACCGGATGGGCTTCGGAGGTTAAAAAAAGGGGCTGCTTCGGCAGCCCTTTTTCTATGCATTAGAATGTGATATGCAGCGCAGAGCCGGTATCCTGTTCCATGGCCGCTTCCGCCTTGTCCATCTCGTCGTAGACATCATTGTTTCTGTCCGATGCCTCGGGGAGAAACAGAAGGGAGATGGAGCGGTCCTGTTCCGGCACAATCTGCGGGAGCATCAGGCCGGGAACCTTCCGTATCAGGTTCCGGACATCCGTGGGAGAAGAGAGGCAAAGCTTTATGACGGCCATGGGAATGACGGAAGGCCGGTAAAAGCAGGTGATTTCGCCGCCGCAGTCCAGATGGCCGGCAAAGACCTCTGCGAGCTGTCTGCGGATTTCATCCTCCTCGGTTTCCTGGTCGGTTTCCAGGATGCGCCAGGGCATGCCGATGAAGATTTCGAAGGTGTCGGATGTCATCTGATGATAAAGACCGTATTTGATCAGGTTGCTGACAGAGGTGGCGTACCCCTGGGGCATGGTTTCTGTCACGTACTGGTCCAGTTCTTCCGCGGTTTCTTCGGGAAGGTTAAAGCGCATATTAATCATGGTAGTTCTCCTGCATGGGTTTATTGTAATATTCCGCCGCTCCGTCAAAGGAGCCGGCTTGTATGAAATAATTATATCATGATGCCAGGGTTTTTCCACCGGGAGCGGGTGCAATTTTCACCCGGATGCGGTAGAATAAAAAGTGGACAAACGGTTTCTTCGGTCAGAACGGAGGACACATTATGAAACTTACGGCAGTAAGGCTTGAGCGGGGGCAGATCCAGATGGGCGCCTGCTGCGACAAGACCAACGGTCCGGCGGCAGCACAGCTGACCGTGCAGGATGCAGAGACAGGGAAAAAGTACTGGTGCATTTATTCCGAGTACCAGGGGGAGGCAGAATGCATTGCCGCAAAGCGGGATGTTCTGCAGTCCGTCTGCAATCTGTATGAGGAGGATGTCATTCCCTGGCAGCTGGAAAAGTACAGGCTGTCCGCAGAAGAAGACAGAAAGGCCTGTGAGAACTCGGCATTTGCCGGCTGTTTTCGGTTCCTTGCAAAAAACTTAAGAGACGGGGCAGGCCCGGAAATCCGTGGAAAAGACGTGGAGGAATTAGAACATCAGGAATAGCTTAAGCGCCATAAGTCTTGCGGAGGGCAGTATGATTTACACAGAATTGACGAAAAAGGCGATGAAGTATCTGTTTCTCGTGCAGGGAGCGCAGAAGGATCTTTCCGGTATCCCCTATGTGTTTCATCCGTGGCATCTGGCAGAG